>JAABSK010000159.1:3730-6587 GCA_011390435.1 Desulfobacteraceae bacterium
TGATCGGTGATGGTGAATTTGATATCACTGGCACGGCAGATATGAACAGATACCAGCCTGAACAATTCCACCTGGAACTGAACACCAGAAACCTGTACCTGGATTTTCCAGACCTGATGGAGATCAATATCAGCAGCCGCCTGATTCTTGAAGGAACCCCGGCAGGCTCGATGCTGAACGGTGAGATCATCCTGCTGGAAGGACGATACGATAAAGATTTCAAACTGAACCTGACACAGATGACACAAAAACAGCGGACGCGCCCCCCCCGGCGCCAGCCGCCTGGCATTTCCTTTTTTGATCGTATGGCCCTTGATATTGACATCATCCGGCGCGCGCCTTTCTGGATCGACAACAATATTGCATGGCTGAGCATCAGCCCGGATCTCACCCTGCACGGAACTGTTTACCGCCCCCTGATCAGCGGACGGGCCCGGGTGGATTCCGGCACCATCATGTTTCAGAAGAAAGAATTTGAAGTCCTCAAAGGCATCATTGATTTTGTCAATCCCTACGCCATTGAACCGGTTATCGACATTATAGGAGAAACCCAGGTTCGCTCATGGCGTATCCAGCTGTCTCTTTCCGGTACCCCGGACAACCTGAATCTCCAGCTCAGCTCTGTTCCCCAGGAGTCTCATGCCGATATTATCGCGCTTCTGGCCTTTGGCAAAACCACCCGGGAGCTGCGCAGGTCCGGCAGTGGTGATGGATTGTCTCCCAGCGATATCCTGGCGGGCTTTGTCGCTGATTCCCTTCAACCGCATGTAAAAGAAACCATCGGTCTTGATTCTGTTGAGATACAGGCGGACAAAAGGTCTGATACCGGAACATATGGCGGGACTGTCACGCTGGGAAAAGAGCTGTCCCGGCAGTTGAGCGTCAAATACGGCGTCGGCGTAAAAGATGGAGAAACCGTTCAGCGGGTGACCACGGATTACAAGATTCTGGAAAATTTCTGGCTGAGCGGATTTCAGGAAACCGGTGGCAATTTCGGCGGCGGCCTTAAATACCGTCTGGAGTTCAGATAAAATGGGATCCTGTCTGTCAGTTTACCAGAAATCTGCAATTGTGCTGATATGGTTTATTTTCATATCATCCGTATCCAGTGCCGCCGCCCCAATCACCTCTGATTTTGACGGGCAGACTGTCAAGGCTGTCTCGATCACCATACCCGACAACATCCCTGACCGGCAGGACTGGCAAACCCGTGCACGTCACTTGATTCCTCTGAAACCGGGCAGGCCCTACGCGTCGGATCTCATGCTCAACACCATTGAAATCCTGCAATCTTCCGGCCTGTTTGAAACCATCCACGTTGAAGATCCAATAAAAACCCCGAACGGTCTTCTCCTGAATTTTGTACTTTCACCGTTTAAACGGATTCAAGATATCCGGATAAGCGGCGCATTTCCAGTTTTCACAAAAGAGATCCTCAACATCATGACCATCTATACCGGAGATGCATTTTCCCCGTCAAGGCTGAATGACCAGGCCCCGAGAATCAAGGCTTTTTTAGAGCAGGAGGGGTATCTTGATCCGGTGGTCACCCTTGCGGCATCCCCTTCGTCAGACAACAGACATGTCGTCATTAATATCCATATCGATAAAAACAGATTCATTAAAATCCGCAGGATCATCTTCACTGGAAATCAACAGATACCTGAACTTCAGCTGCGGCTGAAGACAAAAACTGCAACTCCCTGGGCCATATTGACATTGAACAGGCGATTGATTCAGCAGAATCTGGACAAAGATGTCCGGGCACTGACACAGTTTTACCGGAAAAAAGGCTTTGCCGACGTCACGGTCCAGGCGGAAACAGTGAAAAACACTGCTGACGGGACAGCTGACATTATTTTCACCATCCAGGAAGGTCCCCTGTACCAGATCGTGTTCAACAATAACCAGGCCGTTGACAATGCAACGCTGAAAAAGGATATTGCCCTGTTCACACGGGGAAATGCCAACCAGTTCGGCATCAAAAAAACGATTCAGAATATCAAAAAACGCTACCGTGAAAAAGGTTATCCCCAGGTACAGATTCAGCAGCAGATAACACAGGAAAATGATCCTCCGGTCAAACATGTCACACTGGAGATCAACGAGGGCATGCAGCAGATCATTTCAGCAATCACCATTTCCGGCCATCATGCCCTGGAAGAATCAGAGATCCGGAAACAGATCCTGTCTGATGCATCCGGCCTGTGGACAACCCCGGGGTATTCTGCCGGAAAACTGGAGCAGGACATCAATGCCATCACCGCGCTGTACCAGGATCATGGGTATGCCGGCATTACCATCACAAAACAGGTCGAAATCATGCCGGCATCACCAGAAGACCCGCCACAAAAACAGGCGGTTCAGATCCATCTTGACATTGATGAAGGCCCGTGCACCCGGATCAACACCATACAGTTTAAAGGTCTTGAAACCATCACACCGGATGCGGCAGCCGCCCTGATTTCCATGAAACCGGGCCAGCCATTCCGCCGGCATGTGCTGGCCAGTGATGAAACTGCCATCAAAACGGCTGTATCCGAAGCGGGATATCCTCATGTCCAGGTGGCCGCACAGGTAACATTCAACCCGGAAAAGACCCTGGCAGACCTGATATTCAACATCGAACAAGGGCCCTACGTCACTGTGGGCCAGTTCCTTTTTGCCGGAAATTTCCGGACAGACCCGATGGTTCTTCAAGCGGAAATGGAAATTGAACCTGACGAACCGTTTTCACTGGCAAAGCTGCTGAAAAGCCGCCAAAGCCTGATGAATATCAACGCCCTTGATTCAGCACGGATTCAACCGCTGGGGCTGAAACAGAAACTGCCTGAAGTGGACCTGCTGATGGAAGTGG
>JAABSK010000160.1 GCA_011390435.1 Desulfobacteraceae bacterium
TCACCATTGCCATGGCCAGATTCTGCCGAACCGCCGGAACCCTTCTTCAATCCGGTGTTCCCTTGTTGACTACACTGCAGTGCTCGGTTGGCGTGGCCGGCAATGAGGGTGTCAGGGCTGGAATCGAGCAGGTCACCAAAGCGGTCAGGGAGGGAAAGAAACTGGGAGAATCCATGTCGGCAGCCGGTGTTTTTCCCCGGTATGTCTGTGAAATGACCACCATGGGAGAAGAATCCGGGACATTGGATCATATGCTGACCAGGATATCGGAAAATTATGAGCGTGATGTCGATCAACTGGTCAAATCGTTGACCGCATTATTGGAACCGGTGATGATACTGGTGATGGGAAGCGTTGTGGCATTTATCGTCATGGCCATGCTGTTTCCCATCTTTCAGATGAACCTGATGGCAGGATAATAAAGGAAGCTGCAGTGGATACATGTTTTAGGCACAGTGGAAATTTCATGATTGCCGTGATTGTTTTGGTGATTCTGGCCGGACAACAGCCTGTGTATGGCCAGGAAACCGGCCGGGATGAAGATACCGTGGCACAGATTGCCGAACTTCAGCGCGTTGTGGAAAACAAACTGGCCATCATCGAGGGGCAGCTGGATCGCCTGATCCATCCCAAATGGGAGTATAAACTGGTGGTTCCCAATATGATGGGTTCTTCAGGAGAGCCGCAGGACGGGGTTTTCGATGGTGTGGATTTTAAATCAGCCGGAAATGACGGCTGGGAACTGGTGAGTTATTCTGTACACTATGGATTTATTTTCAAGCGCCGGGTTCAATAACAGGCCATTAAAAGAAGGGGGATTTACCCTTGTGGAGCTTTTAGTGGTCCTGGTCCTCATGAGTATTTTTTCGGCTGTTGCATTTCCACGGCTGGCACCGCAAATCGTGTCTGCCAAGACAAATGCCGGTTTTACCAGCATCTGCGCCATGGCCAATCTGACCCGTTTCAGGGCGGTTCAGGCACACCGGGAACAAAAGATGCTTCTGGACCTTGACCGCAACCTGCTGATGGCTGAAGATCCAGACACCGGGACCATCTATGGGCGCAAAGCACTGCCCTCCGGGGTTGGACTTTTATGGGTTGATGTCAACGGGATCTCCCGTCACAGCGGAACCGTGGCAGTGATTTTCAATCCGGATGGGACAAGTCTGCACACCCGGATCAAACTGGCTGCAGATGAAAAAGGAGCGGTGATTGTTGAAATTTGTGGGGCGGACAGCCAGGTCCGCATGCTTTAGGTGTCAGGGGGGATTCACACTGCTGGAGGTCATTGTGGCCGGTTCTATCCTGGCGGTCGGCATAGGGTCTGTGCTGACGGTATATTCCACGGCCCTGAAAGCCATGGCCCTGACCAAAGGGTATGAAGAGGCTGGAATGACCGCTCAGTCTCTGATGGCGCAGACGCTGTTCCAGGATCCGGATATTCCGTTTCAACGGTCTGGAAAATGCCTGAAACCTGCTGACGGATTATGGAAAATCACAGGAGAGCCTGACGGCCAGGTGCCGGGAGTAAAGAAAATAAAAGTGGAGGTCACCTTCCGGACAGGCGGGACACAGCGTGCGGTTTCCCTGGTGACATCCCAGGCAGACATGGTACTGCCTGAAAATCCGGACAGAAAATAAAAAGGAGACAATGGATGCCAAGATGGTTTTTTTCAATTTTAGTGGTTCTGGTTGTACTGGGCGCCGCAGGGTGTGTACACAAAAACCGGCACGATCTGGCAGCCGCACCGGTATCTTCCGGGCGATTGGAACTGGGTCTCAAGGTCAGATCGGTATCTGCAGCGGCACATGATCTGAATCTGAAAGGGCAGACAGACAAACTGCTTCTGGTGACGCAGGTAAAAACAGATTCCCTGGCAGGAAAAATGGGGGTTCAGACCGGCGACCTGCTGCACCGGATAGATGATCAGCCCGTAACGGGAATCACGGATTCCTATGCCATTTTGCAGCACAAAACCGCTGACCAGCCCCTTGTTCTGGATGTCTACCGTAACAAAGAGAAGATACGGCTGAGCTCAGAATGATTGACTTTGACAGGAGAAAGAAATGAAAAAGGCAGTGATGGTGACAGATAACGCAGGATTTACTTTGATCGAACTGCTGGTTGTAGTGGTGATTATAGGGGTCCTGGCCTCCGTGGTCGGCCCACGGTTCTTCGGCAAAACTGAACAGGCAAGAGTTTCAGCAGCCCAGGCGCAGATTGAGAACTTCAGTATATCCCTTGACAGTTACCAGCTGGACACCGGTGTTTTTCCCACAACGGAACAGGGCCTGATGGCTTTGATTCAGAAGCCGTCCACACCACCGGAACCCAGGAACTGGCGGGGGCCCTACCTGAGAAAACAGACCCTTCCGCTTGATCCCTGGGGAAATCCCTATGTGTATGAGTATCCGGCAAAGAACGGGCCGGATTTTGATCTGCTCAGTTATGGAAAAGACGGCCGCCTTGGCGGCACAGGGGACAATGCAGACATCACCAATTGGTAAACAGGGATTTACCCTGCTGGAACTGGTCCTTGCCATGACCATCGGGTCCATCCTCATGACAGCGGTGTACGGGCTTTTAAACACCGTGGTAAAGGCCCGGCAATCCAGTGAGGCGGCAATCGAGCCGTTAAGAGAAGCCCGTTATGTGTTTGATCTGCTTAAAAAGGATGCTGCCAGGTTTCATCCGACGGGAAAACGTAACGACCTGGTCTGTGACACAGGGAAATGCACTTTTCCCATCCAGATTGAAACAGGCGGCAAAGCCATTGTGACCTATGAGCTGGACAATGAAAACCGGCTGACCAGACAGGTGGTCGACAAAGACCCGCTGTTGCCGGAAAACGATGTTGACCCCCGCATTATGCTGCTGTCCCAAAGGATACAGACTGCGGTGTTCCGGGCGGAATTCAAGCCGGATAAGGGAAACAGGGGATCAGGCGCCCTGGTTCATCTGACCCTGTCCTTTACAGATAAACCTGAAACAGGAATTTTTTCATACAGTGTGCTGGTTGAGCAGGGGTTACATCAATAAAGATTCTACAATACGGCACAACAGCAGGGGGTTTGCATTGATATCGGTTCTGGGTATCATGAGTGTTCTGGCGGTGCTGGCAGGATCATTTTCTTTTCTGGTCAGAACTGAGATGAAAATCAGCAGCTTTCGAAAAGCATCCCAGCATGATTATTATGCTGCACGGGCCGGCCTGCACCGGACTGCCGGGATTATCCGGTCCCACTGGGATGAGCCGGCCAATGGACTTGCATCCGGGTGGTGGCAGGATGAAACACTGTACCGCAATATTCCCTATGAAGACAGTGCTTATTCCATTTTCAACACGTCAGCAGCCCTCAGCTCACGCCCGCAACAGGGTGGCGGGGATCTTTTGTTTTATGGGCTGGATGATGAGGAGTCCCGGCTGAATATCAATGTGGCAACCCCGGAAATGCTCATGATGTTTGACGGGATCACCAGTGTTCTGGCAGAGGAAATTCTTATTTTCAGGGTGAAACAGCAGGCGCGGCAATCTGCCGGACCCGACCGGGACACGGCAGAAATTATCTGCGGGCCGGTTCATCATATTGATGAACTGCTGCAGATCAAGGGAATGACCCGGCAGATTCTGTACGGTGATGGAAAGCAAACAGGCGTTCTGGCTGAAAATCTCACCTGCTGTTCCTCGGGCAGGATCAATGTCAATACGGTAAAACCTGCTGTTCTTACGGCTCTGGGTTTTTCAGACCAGGAGATTCATATCATTTTGCAGTATCGGAAGATGAGTCTGGACAATATTTTATCCATTGGTCAGTTTTTTGATGACCTTTCTCTGGATAAAAAGAAACATGCGAAAATACGCCCCCTTTTGACCGTCAAATCAAGCACGTTTCGTTTTGTCTGCCAGGCAGGGCTGCCCGGGCAGCGCAGCAAGGCAACCATCCTTGCACGCCTGAGCATGGAAACAGATCATATGCAGTTCAGACAATGGGATGCAACGCCGCAAAAGGGAGTTGTTCAATGACAGCCGGTTTTCTTGAAAGAATCTTCAAACGGTTTTCAGGCACCCTGCCGGTTCTTGCCGTGGATGAGGCCGGCAGTCTTGCCGGAATGTTTGTCCGTGATTCAAACGGGCGATGGATCGATCTGCCGGACAGCAAAGAGCCATCCAGCAGGGATCGCCGGTGTTTTCTGGCCTTACCGCCAGGCATGTCGGCGTTCAGGACCATCAGCATCAAGGGAAAAGATAAAAAACAGGCGCTTCAGGCCATTGAACTGGAAGCCCAGACCACTCTTTTTGAAGATCTTGACCACGGCTGGACAACCCGTCGCATCTATTTCGATGAAGAACAGACTGTTGTGCTGCTGGCCTGGTGCAGCCGGCCGTACCTGGACAGCTGCAGAGCCCTGGCAGCGGAACTGGGATTTCAGGTTGCCGGAATACTGGTCCCGGAGTTCTGTCTGGGTCAGAAAACACCGGTGATGCTGGGATACCAGACCACAGACCAGACCGGTGTGTTTTATCTGTCAGAAAACCGACCGCCCCTGGTGCAGACCGCACTGGCTTCGGGTCCGGATGCAGAGGCCCTGGCAAGTGTCGTTCTTCAGGATCTTCAGGCCCTTGACCTGGAACCTGCTGTGCAAACCATTGTCTGGGCTGCTGAAGCCCCGGCAGAGAACACGCTGGCAGCAGCGCTTCAACAGGCAGGATGCACCATGCCGGGGATCATGGTGCAAACCTGGGCAGATCTGCTGCCCCATTTTGAATTTCCCGGACTGGCAGCCAGGTTGTCTGCCGGTATGGGGAAAGGTCAGGAGGCTTTTGGAACATTTCTTCATGCCCAGGATGACAGACCGCTTGAATCAAAAGAGATTTTCAGGCTGTCGGGCATGGTCTTGATGGCTGTTCTGGCAGTGGTTGTCTTTGGATTTTCTGTTTTGATGCAGGCGGAAAAAGATCTGACCCGTCTTCAGAAAGAGGCGGCAGCCGTTACCCGGGCCTCCAGAAAAGCCGGCCAGGCCACTTTGATGATCCGGGAGGTTCAGGAGAAAACAGGCCTGCTCCGAACCTTTACTCAGGACAAACCCTATCTTCTGTCTCTTATCCGGGACATTGCCGAAGCAACCCCTGAAGAATCAAGGCTGGAAACCGTGTCCATTGATCCGTCCGGTACCATATCCATCACGGGTTTCGGTAAAAATGAGATTCTGGTCACCAGTATGGTTAAAAAGCTGGAAGAATCCAGCCTGATAAATCATTGCCAGCTTTACGGCATGGAAAAGGATGCTGAAGACGGTCAATTGCGGTTTTCCCTTGAAGCCCGCTCCCGTCAGTGGCAGAATTTTTTTCAGACAGGAGACCTTCCATGAAGCGTATATCTGCCGCCTGGAGCCGATTGTCCGCATCCGACAGGCGATCCCTTGTTATTCTGATGGTCTTTTTGGCAATCACCGCCGGATACCTGCTGGTGGTGGAACCGGTTTATCATCAATACACAGCGGTTTTCTCACAGATTGACGAACTTGAACAGACACGACAGAAGCATTCAGGCAGTGCGCGTTCCCTTGTCCATCGGGAGGCAAAGCTGGCGGAAGTCAGAGCGGAATACCAATACCTGCTTGACAAGCTGGATGTGGAAAATACAGGGGCCCATACCCTGGTTGAGGTGATCAATGAGATTGAGAATTTCGCCGCAAAAACCGGTGTCCGTATTGATCAGATTCGGCCCATGCCGATTATCGACCAGGGAATATATCATGAAATGTCTTTGGAAATAATGCTGCACGCCTCTTTTGATCTGTTTCAACGCTTTGTCTACTATCTGGAAACGTCTCCCGAGGTTTTCATCATCTCCAATGCCAGCCTGAACCGGGAAGAAAACGGAATATCCGCCCGGTTAACAATTTCAAAGATGAGCCTGGAAAATGCCGCCCAAGAAGCCGCCCTGTCAGCTGATCGGACGGCGTTGAGAATCGGTCTGGAATTCTGGCCGGGGTATGCCCTTTTCTATATTGCCGAGCACAAAGGATGGCTCCAGAATGATGGGCTTTCCATTAAGCTGGTTCACGGAACAGACGGCAGCCAGATGGTGAGACTGCTGGAGACGGGTGAGCTTGACGGGGCCTGCCTTTCCCTTGGCAGCCTGATTGAAAACCTGGAAAAAGGACTTGATCTGCGTGCCGTCTATCCTCTGGCATGGACACAGGGTGCTGAGGCGGTTGTGGTTGCAGACGGTTCAGATGTACAGCAGGTTGCCGATCTGAAGGGAAAAACAGTTCATGCTGACAGCCGCCTGTCGCAATACCTGCTGTTCAGGGCTTTGCAACGCAATGGACTGGAACTGCATGATGTTACACTCGGGGATCTGAATACCCGGATGATCTCCCAAAGCTTGACAACCGGCATGATCGAAGCAGGTGTGGTCTGGGATCCTTACCTGTCTCAGTTGACCCGGGAGAAAACCGCCCGGGTGATTTTTTCTTCTGCCCAGATTCCAGGGGAGATCATGGAAAATCTGGTGCTTCATGCCGGTCGGCTGACCCGCGACCACAGACCTGTGATCCTGTTTTTAATCCGTGCATT
>JAABSK010000161.1 GCA_011390435.1 Desulfobacteraceae bacterium
TCATGGAAATCATCCGGACTCCGGTCGCTGCAGATCACGCAGTGGATCATGGGGTTTTTCATGATAATGGTTTCCACCAGTTTCCGCCCGGTCATGTCCGGCAGGTTTTCTGATGTGATCAAAAGGTCAGGTGCTGCATTGTCCATCGCGGAAAGGATCTCTCCGGTGGTCCGGGCATGGCTGCAGGAGAGATTCTTTGCTGCCAGGGCAGCTTCAAGGGCCTTGAAATTCGAGGGGGTGTCTGTTGCCAGCAATATGGTCAGCATTGGCAGTGGGTCTCCTGCGGTAAAAGGGTTTTTGTGCTGGATCAATCCAGTCGGATGAATTTCATTTGAATAAGAAAGATTGCAAGGCATGTGCCACCCTGGAAACAATCCAGGTGTCTGTTTGTTTGTGCTGTTATTTCAGGTAATTGTGGTTTATACTGAAATGATCTGGGCATCATGGCAGTTGCGGTCGGTCGCACAATTGCGACCGTTGCCGCAGGCACTGAAAGAAGATGTGTCGCATAAATGCGTCTATTGTTTTTTCTGAACCTGTGATATGGATGCCGGTAAAAGTGATATCAACATTCGGCAGGGTGAAAAATCCACTGTCAAAGCGCAGGGAAAAGGTTGTCATGTACGGCTGGACCGGTAAAATACTTCATATTGATGTCACCCGCAGGGCAGTGGAGATTGAAACACCTTCCCGTGAAATCCTGGACCGGTATGTGGGGGGCAAGGGGCTTGGCGGCAGATACATGAGAAGAACCGCTCACCTTGACTGGAATCATCCGGACCAGGTGCTGTGTGTTTTTGCAGGTCCTTTGGCCGGAACAGCCGCTCCTGCGTCCGGACGGGCTCATGTTGTGTCAAAATCACCGCTGACAGGGCTTGTGGGTGATGCGTCTGTGGGCGGGAAACTGGCCACCCGGATCAAGCGGGCTGGATGGGATGGAATGGTGATCACGGGTCAGGCAGACAGGCCTGTGGGCATTGAAATTGAAGATGCCCGGGTGAAAATTGTGGATGCCGCTTCTCTCTGGGGGATGGATACACAAATGGTGCACAATCACCTGAAGCCTGGAAAGGCATCCCTGATGGCCATTGGACCGGCTGCGGAAAACGGGGTGCGGTATGCATCGATCACGGTGGACCGACATTTTGCCGCCGGCAGAACCGGCCTTGGGCTGTGCATGGCCCAAAAACAGATAAAATACATACAGGTTAATGGCCGGGGCCGCACGTTGGTGAAGCATCCAGGCCTGCTCAAGACCGCCCGGGAGGATATTCTCCGGTTGAGTGCGGCATCACCGGTACTCATGGGCCAGCTGGGGTTCAGCTGTCTGGGAACCGGTGCGGTATATGATTTGATCGACAACCGGCGCATGATGCCCACAGATAATTTTCAAAAAACCCGGTTTGACCATGCGGCAAAGCTGAATGCTGCTTTGTATGCCAGGCAGTACGCCCCTCAAAAACATGGATGCCTGGGCTGTCATGTTCAGTGCAAAAAAACCGGAACCCGGAATGGCCAGACCGTTGCCATGCCTGAATTTGAAACCATGTCCCATTTCACCGCCCTTATCGGGTGCGCTGATGCCGACCTGGTGGTTCAGGCCAATCAACTGTGCAACCGCCTCGGCATGGACACCATTTCTGCTGCTGCCACACTGGCCTGTCACAGGGAGATTACAGGCATCAATTATCATCCGGACCAGGTGCTGTCCCTGCTGGAAAAGATTGCCCGGGCAACGGGTGACGGCAGGGACCTTGGTCAGGGGGCAGCGGCATATGCCGAAAAAATGGGACAGCCGCAGGCGGCCATGGCGGTAAAGGGAATGGAGCTTCCGGCCTATGATCCCAGGGGCGCCTATGGCATGGCACTGGGATATGCCCTGTCCACCCGGGGCGGGTGCCATCTGCGGGCCTATCCCATTTCCCATGAGATACTGCGAAAACCCGTATCAACCGACCGGTTCAGTTTCAGCGGAAAAGCCCGCATCATCAAAATATCTGAAGACCTCAATGCGGTTGTGGATTCACTGGCAACCTGCAAATTCATGTTTTTTGCCGCATCCCTGGAAGAATATGCCGCTGTATACGCGGCAGTTACCGGTGTGCCGTCCACAGCCCATGACCTGATGAAAAAAGGAGAGGCCATTTATTACAACGAGCGGATCATCAATGCGGTGAACGGGTTTGGTGCAAAAGATGATGACCTTCCCAGCCGGTTTTTTACGGAAAATGGTTCCGGCGGAAATACCACACCGGTTCTGCCCATTGACCGGGCGGCCTTTCTTGAGGCACGGCAGAAATATTATACTGTCCGGGGCCTGACAGAAGATGGCCGGCCCATGGCAGACAAGGCAGCATCACTGGGGCTTGAATGGAACGACTGATCCGAAAATATGCTGAAAAGCTGATTCGCGCCAAGCTGGGAGAAGAAAGTGGCCCGTCGCAGCCGCTGGTTGGCGGCCTGGATGATGTGCTGGTCTGGAATCGCGAGGCACCAGAATGCGATGTGCTTGAAAAGGTGTTCCAGAAGATGAGCATGAACTCTCTGGTTTTTCTGCGGCCAGCAGAACCGTATAAAACAGTGATTCGCCATCTTGCAGAACAGGCATTGGATTCAGGCGGCCGGATTCTGCCCAGAGACTGTGAAACCCGGACCTTTCTGCATGATCTTCCAGTGATTGATACCTTCAGCCCGGAGGCCATTATTGAGATCCTGAAACAGCGCAAAAGTGTGATAATTTCCTGTGCCGGAGAAGAGGAGATCGGCCCTGCCGTTGTGGCGCACGGCAGTGTCAGTCCTGAACAGGGATTTGTGACGGTCAGTTCTGTCTGCTTTGCCGCGTTTGTTGCATTTTTTTCTGATTATCTTGAGGCGCTGCAGACAAAACAGGTTCAACCGGCACATCATGCGGTTTTTGACCGGGTTCTGCCGTTTCTTGAACCCAGCCGGCCACTGTCGTGCGAATGGATTTCGTTTCCGTTTGCAGATGAAAAAACAGTGTATTCAGCCATTGTTCAGGCTGGAAAGGCTGTTGTGGAACATGGGCTGGTGGATTCCTATTTTGGCAATGTTTCATATCTGTGGCAGAACACCCTGTACATCAGCCAGACCGGCAGTTCCCTGGATGAGCTGGAGCACTGCATCGATCCGGTGCCGCTGGATTTTTCCACCAGTGCCGGCCTGACCGCATCCAGTGAATTGAGCGCCCATCTGGAAACCGTTTCCCGCACCGGATGCCGTGCCATCCTCCACGGACATCCCAGGTTCTGCGTTATTCTGTCAATGGATTGCGACCCGGCACGCAAAGCAGTGTG
Organism: Desulfobacteraceae bacterium; assembly: GCA_011390435.1. The sequence goes on from JAABSK010000161.1 coordinate 3,315, forward strand.
TGCCTTTCGGGATCAGTGTCACCTGCGGTGTCCGGACAAACGCTTTGCGGGCACCACCCCCATTGTGCCTGGAGAGGTGGGGACCGGCCCCACCGGCCTTTGCCACACCCTGCCGGCAGCACTGGAAACGGTCGATAATGCCATTGTCTACGGCCATGGGCTGTTTGCAACGGCTCAACAGGATTTTTCCCAGGCATTTTCTGTGCTGTTGTCAGTCGAACAGGCGTGCCAGGCACGGTATCTTGAAAAAGTTTCAGATCTCAGGCAGACGTATTAGCCGGACCCGCATCAATGGCTTTGCGGACGGTCTGTCCCAGTGTTTCTTTTGACATGGGCTTGCTGCAGAGATAATCAATGCCCTTTTTTTGATATGCGGTATCCGATCCAAACTGGTGGTGGCCGGTGCATAGAATCACCGGGATATCCTGCCGGATTTTTTTTAATTCACCAGCCAGTGCTTCACCGGTCATTTCAGGCATGGTCATGTCTGTCACCACTGCATGGAAATCTTCGGGAGTGGCGGCAAAATGTGCCAGCGCCTTGACGCTGCTGGACAATGCCGTGACCTTGAAATTCAATGCTTCAAGCATTCTTTTTCCCACACTGGCAATTGATGGCTCATCATCCACAAACAGGATGTGCTCTCCTTTTCCCGGCAGATGATACAGCTGATCCCGGAGTGGTTTTTTTTCAGCAGACAGGGTTTGAGCAACTGGGAAAAAGAGGGTGAATGTGGTTTTTTCATCAGGAACGCTTTTGACAAAAATATCACCGCCCATATTTTTCATCACGCCGTGAACCACTGAAAGTCCCAGGCCGGTTCCTTCATTGACAGGTTTTGTTGTAAAATAGGGCTCAAAGATATTCTGGAGATTTTCTTCTGCAATACCAATGCCGGTATCTGATATATCCGCCCGGATATACCGGCCCGGTGCAAGGCAGCCCATGGGGGATGCAATTGCTTCATCTTTCATTTCAACAGTGAGGGTGCCGGCGGATTTGTTCATCGCCTGGGCAGCGTTGGTAAACAGGTTGAGAAAGACCTGGTAAATTTTTGTGGGGTTTGCCAGCACCTCAGACCGGGTGGTGATGAATTGCTGAATGCTGATGGTGGTGGGGATGGAAGAGCGGATAAATTTCAACACCTCTTTTGTGATCAGATCGATGCGGATCGGACTCACCTGGTCATCTGACTGCCGGGCAAAGGTCAGAATCTGCTGCACCAGATCTTTTGCCCGGAGACTTGCGGTGTAGATTTCGTTAAGGTCTTTTTCAAGCATGCTTCCTTTCCGGGCTTCCAGCTGGGCAATCTGGGTAAACCCCATGATGGCGGACAGAATATTGTTAAAATCGTGGGCGATTCCACCGGCCAGGGTTCCAATGGATTCCATCCGCTGGGACTGGTTCAGGCGGTGTTCCATCTCCTTTCTTTCTTTTTCCAGCGCAATGCGTTTTTCAAGTTCCTGTTTCAGGCGTTCAGACAGTTTTGTATTGTCAATGGCGATCTGGGCAATGGCGGAGAACTCCTCAAGAACAGGAATCAGTTCCGGATCAATGGTGCCATCGGGTGTGTCGCAGCACAGGCCGATCACCCCTTCTGTTTTTGATCCGGAAATGAGCGGAATACCGATAACAGCAAAAATTTTATGCACAAACGCATTGTCCAGCCGGTGCGGCCAGGTCTGATAATTTTCCAGGATTAACGGCTCGCCATTCTGAAATATTTTTCCGGCAAGCCCTTCTCCCGGTCGGGTGGTGTATCCGATGGCATCGGTCATATTCCCGCAGGCAGCCGCAACTGTCAGTTCATGGGTTGCCTGGTTGTAGATGTACAAAAAACCATTGGGAATTCTGGTCAGCTTGGAGGCCCGCAAGATAACGGCGTTGAGCAGGTCAGACAGCCGCAGGCGGCGGAACATGCCAATGGAAATGGCATGCAGCGTTGACAGATATTCTTTCTGGAACTGGTACTCTTTTTCAATTTTCTGTTCTTCTAAAAGATCAATATAGCTGCTGGTATAGGCCATGATTTCGCCGCTGTCCGCATCTGCGAGCGCATCCACCTGTACCAGTGCAAAAATGGGTTCCCCGCTGGCGGTCTTCATCTCAATCCTGTCAGACCAGCGGCCCTGTCCGGCAGCTGATTGAAGGGCGTGTTCATAGGTTTCAGGGATTTTGTAAAATGATTTGAGCGCTGATGGGGTAATCCGGGTGCCGGCTGTATCAAAAAGCATATCAAATGCTTTGTTCTTGAATATGTGCGGATCAGTGATGAAAAGGATACTGGTGGGAACGGGCAGATTTTCCACGGTGGATTTGAAGAGCTGCAGATGCTGGCGGATATTTTCCATGGCATGTTTTCCTTGCGCTGAGACACATTGCAGAACAGATCTGATAAACGGTTGAACCGTTTTTCAGGGTCTTTTTTCAGTATCTGTTTTCCAACTGGCCAAGTCAAGGAAAGATTGGCCCTGATCCAGGGCCAGGTTTTGTTTGCCAAAGATCGTAGCTGTCCTGCATTCTGAGCCAGCTTTCAGGCGTGCGGCCCAAACATTCAGAAAGCCGCTTGACAAATTAATTTATATATGTACAATAAACTGTACAGGAGGTACTAAAATGGAAGCAATAACCTATACAGCCGCAAGACAAAACCTTGCAAAAACAATGGAAAAAGTATGTAATGATCGCTCTCCCATTATTGTGACACGTAAGTCTTCAAATTCTGTGGTCATTATGTCACTTGAAGACTATGAAGCGCTTGAAGAAACAGCCTATTTATTACGCTCACCAAAGAATGCAAAACGTTTGTTAGAGTCAATAGCCCAACTTGAAAATGGCAGGGGGCATGAAAAGGAGCTTATAGATTGAAGCTCATCTTCTCAGACAATGCATGGGACGATTATATTTTCTGGCAAAAAACTGACAAAAAAATAATACGTCGCATAAATACGCTCATAAAAGATACCAAGCGAAACCCATTTGAGGGTATTGGCAAACCTGAGCCGTTAAAGCATGCTCTTTCTGGTTACTGGTCGAGAAGAATAACCGATGAGCATCGGTTTATATATAAAGTTTCTGAAGATGCCATTGAAATCGCCCAACTCAGATACCACTATTGAAACATCCCTTCAGCCCCAACGCTGGAGTTCAGGGGGGCGCTGCAACGACGGGTTATCAATCGCTTTTGATTAAACCTGATGAGCGGCATATTCGTCCAAAAGACGGCGTATCATCTTCTGGTACTGCGTATTATGCTTTCGGGCTT
>JAABSK010000162.1 GCA_011390435.1 Desulfobacteraceae bacterium
ATGGAAAATGGATTGAAATGGGGCTGAAAAGAAAAGTAATGGGGTGAGTGACGGGACTTGAACCCGCGACAACCAGGGCCACAACCTAGTGCTCTACCAAACTGAGCTACACCCACCGCAAAAAAAACTGTCCCTAATTATCAGAGACCGCAGAATATATCAACAGTTTTTTCACTGTCTGTCACTGCCTGTCCGGGGAAGCCCCCATCTTTTACATTGACCTTGGGCGGTTGTTTGACTATTATTCCTGACCATCATTTTTTATGAAAGGGGTCTTTTATGAACGCAGCGATCATCTTTACAGTCCGGCTGATTTTAGGACTGGCTTTCGGTATCATCATTGTGCGGATCTTCCGCCCTGAATGGGGCATCTTTCACGGAGTGTCAGCCGGGCTGATCCTGGTGGCGCTGGCCTATGGCATGCAGTTTTATCGAAAAAAGAAACAAAAATAGATCCATAAGGATTCTGATACAGTGGAAAAAAACATTATTCTGGGCACTGCAGGGCATATTGATCATGGCAAGACCAGCCTTGTCAAAGCCCTGACCGGTATTGAAACCGATCGCCTGAAAGAAGAAAAAGAGCGGGGCATCACCATTGAACTGGGATTTGCATCTTTGGATCTGCCCAATGGCCAGCGTGTTGGCATTGTGGACATGCCCGGTCATGAAAAATTTGTCAAAAACATGGTGGCCGGCTCCAGCGGCATTGATGTGGTCACCATGGTCATTGCTGCAGATGAAGGCGTCATGCCGCAGACCCGTGAACATATGGAGATCTGCAATCTCATGGGAATCTCCCACGGCCTGATCGCCCTGACCAAAACCGACATGGTGGATGATGACCTTCTGGAGATGGCCCTGGATGACATTCAGGATTTTGTACAGGGGACATTTCTTGAAGACAAACCGGTTGTACCGGTGTCTTCACTGACCGGCACCGGCATTGCCACCTTTGTTTCCACTCTTGAAAGCATCTGCAGCCAGATTCCTGAACGAAAATTTTCCTCTATTTTCCGTCTGCCAGTGGACCGGGTCTTTTCAATGAAAGGCTTTGGTACCGTCATCACCGGCACCCTGATCTCCGGAAGGGTGAGCGTTGGCGATGATATCATGGTCTATCCGCGGCAGATCACCTCAAAAGTCCGGGGCATACAGGTTCACAGCACCAGCGTTGATATCGCAGGACCCGGCACCCGGACAGCTGTCAATTTCCAGGGGCTGGACAAAGAATCCGTCAACCGGGGCGACATCCTCTCTACTCCGGAAACCCTCATGGAAAGCTATATGGTGGATGCCAGATTTCACTATTTGAAAAGCAATGCCAAACCGGTCAAAGCCCGGACACGGGTACGGTTTCATTACGGCACCAGTGAAATGCTCGGTTACATGATTCTTCTGGGCAAAGAAGAGCTGTTCCCCGGAGAAGATGCCTGTGTCCAGTTCCGCCTGGAAGCACCGGTCTGCTGCATCAAAGATGACCGGTATGTCATCCGCAGCTACTCACCGATTAAAACCATTGGCGGCGGAGCCATTCTGAACCCGGCCTCCCAGAAACACAAACTCCTGGACAAAACCGTGAGCCAGGGACTTGAAACCCTCCTGGATGCAGACACAGACCAGACCATCCTCTATTTTTTGTCTCTCAAGAGCTACCAGGGCCTGTCATTTTCCCAGCTCAGGGTGATGACCAATATCCCGGATAAAAAACTGGCAGCCACGCTGCAGAAGATGCTGGCAAAACAGGAAGTGGTGCTGACGGACAAGGAAAAGCAGGTTTATGTTATTGGCCGTTTTTTTGACGAATTCACAAACAAGCTGCTACAGAAGCTGGAAATCTACCATGCCCGGAATCCGCTGAAAGAAGGCATGCCCACCCAGGAATTGAAATCCAAGTTCCAGTACATTGATGATGCCCGTTTCTTTAATATTCTGTTCACACGGCTGGCCAAAGAGAATCTGATCGTGCTGGACAAAAACATCATCAAGCTGGCCACCCATACCGTGGCTCTGCAGGTGGATCAGCATGAAATCAAGGAAAAGATTGGAAAGATATACAAGGATGCCGGTCTAACCCCGCCGTTTTTCAGAACCGTATGTCAGGAGCTGGATCTGGACAAAAAAACCGCCACAGATGTGCTGCATATGCTGATCAATGAAAAATCCATTGTCAAGACCAAGGATGATCTCTATTTTGATGCCAGCCACATCGAAGCCCTCAGCCGGAAACTCACGGCGTTTCTGACCGAGCACAAATCCATTAGCACACCAGAGTTCAAAGAGATGCTGGATATTTCCAGAAAATTTATCATTCCCCTGATCGAGTACTTTGATTCCATCAACCTGACCATCCGGGTGGGAGACACCCGTCAGCTCAGGGGCAGGTCATAACCGGACATCCGCAGCATCCGACCATATCTTCCGGGCAAACGTCTCAACAATACTGTCCAGACGGATTTTACCCTCCAGTGTGAGAAAAAACCGTTCATGGGTCAGTCGGCCAAAACCTGCTTCACAGAGATGATTCACCAGATCTGGAAACATTGATTCAAATTCCCTGCCGGCAATGGATCTGAAGACTGAAAGATCAATCCCTTCTCGTGTTCGCAACCCCAGCAGTATCATCTCCAGCATCATTTGGTCTGAATCAAGGGTTTCTGTCTCTTCCACAGGAAGCCGGTCCTGTGTCAGGCAATGAAGATAGCTGCGAATATCAGAAACATTCCAGGATCTTTTGTGTCCGTCAAACGAGTGGGCAGATGCTCCAAACCCGTAATAGACAGACCGGTCCCAGTATTTTGAATTATGACGGGATCTGTGGCCGGCGTTGATTGAAAAACTGGAAATTTCATAGTGATCATACCCTTCAGCCGTCAGAATCCGGGCAGTCCGGTGAAACAGGCGGCTGAGATGATCCCCGGCCGCAGGCTGAACCAGGCCGTTTTTCACATTTTGATCCAGTGGTGTGCCCGGCTCAATCGTCAGCATATAGCACGACAGGTGGGGCGGCTTTACCGCAAGCGCTGCCGACAGATCTGCCTGCCATGCCGCATCACTTTCTTCGGGAACGCCATAGATCAAGTCCAGGCTGAAACGGGAAAACCCTGCCCAAAGGGCTGAATCAATGGTTTGACAGCTGTCGTCCACCGTATGCATCCTGCCCAGAAAACGCAGTTTTTCAGGAACAAACGACTGAACCCCGATGCTCAGGCGGTTGACTCCTGCTGTTCTGACATCTGCCAGATATCCGGGCCGAATGGTTCCAGGGTTCACTTCCAGGGTGATCTCAGCATCTGAAGAAAGGCAAAATTGCCGACCAACAGCCTGGATCAGGGTCTCGATATCCTTTGCCCTCAAAAGCGACGGTGTGCCGCCTCCCAGATACAGGGAATCAATCGACCGGCAGGACCCGCTGGCCCGGAGATCAATTTCCCGGACCAGAGACTGAACATAATCAGGAATCAGCAAAAGCTGCGTATCCGAATAAAAATCACAATACGCACACTTTTTTTGACAGAACGGAAGATGAATATAAATTGATGCCGTATCAGACAAAGCGTTTCATTAATTGTTCAATGATTGTATCCACGTTCTCAGGCGTCACCTGGTATTGTTCGCAAACCGCTTTGACCTGACTGAGATAGGGGCTGTCCTGCATATCATCCGGTCCCCTGAAAAATCCCATACGCCGCCCGATCTGGTATAGCATGCGCTGGTCAGGGGCCATCTTGAAAAACTGGTCAATGATATGGATGAGCCGCTCTTTGTCTTCGGGCAGCTTGCCGTCAATGGTTTCAAACAGGTTCAGAATATGGTCGCTTTTGATGGTTGAATCGATCCCATCAAGAGATTCAAGAAACAGGCGCAGTTCCTTGGCAATCATGAGATCGCCGGGCTTTTCAAATTCTCCCCGCCGGGCTTCAACAGACAAGGCAGTGCCATCAGTAACGGCAAGGGTTCTGATCCGTATGAAATCCGGGTTGATGGCGTTGAGAGCAGAAGCGGTTTCCAGGGCATGTTCAATGGAATAATCAATCCCGCCAAGTCCAGGCATGACATATTCAGACAATTCAATTCCCGCCTGCTTCACCCTGAGACCGGCTTTGATGTGAACCGCCTTGGTCACCCCCTTGCTGACCTTTTTCAGCACAGTGTCCGATCCGGATTCCATACCGATATGGATGCGGTTCAGTCCGGCTTCTGCCATCTTTTTCATCTCTTCCGGCTTGATACGGGCAATGGTGTGGCTCCGGGCATAGGATGTGATCCGCTGGACCTGGGGAAACCGGGATTTAATATGGCGCAGCACCTGGATCAGATCCGCTGGTTTCATGATCAGGGAGTTGGCATCCTGAAGAAAAATGGATTCCATTCCTGCAGCATACCAGTTTATGGCGGCATTAAAAGCGATGCGGTCTTTTTTACTGAAGCTGCGGTACAGATCGTCAATCACCTGGTTGTCAATCATGCTGCCCGGGGATACTGTTTCTTTTATTTTCTGGACATACAGATGAATCAGATCGATATCCTTGATAATGTTCTCCACAGACCTGAGGGAAAACGTCTCGCCGGCATATACCCGGCAAAAAGTGCACCGGTTCCATGGGCAATTGCGTGTCAGGCGGATCAAAAGGCTGTAAGCTTCACTGGGAGGCCGGATCGGCCCCTGCTCAAATCCCTGGTATTCGTCTTTTCGTTTCTCTTTCATGGAGTATACACATACCTGTTTTTTTGTTTTTATTCATCACTGCCAACAACTTTCATACTAATACCGGATTGGTTAAAGTCAATTTATTTGGGCAGAGCTTGAAACTTGGTCAAATTTTGTGGTACGTATCCATGATTTAGATTCATAACACTGGGATTTAAAATCATAAAACTGACCCGTGGATAAAAGGAGAAAACCGTGCCCGGATTTGAAATCTTTGGGGATGAAGAACGCAAACAGGTCGCTGATGTGCTGGAAACCGGCGTGTTGTTCAGATATGGATTTGATGCCGCCAGAAACGGGCATTACAAAGCCCGTAAATTTGAAAAAAAACTGGCCGATATCACCGGCAGCACTTACAGCCATTTATGCTCCAGCGGCACTGCTGCACTTTGCACATCACTGGCTGCCTGCGGTATTGGTGCAGGGGATGAAGTCATTGTTCCGCCCTTCACCTTTGTTGCCACATTTGAAGCGGTCCTCAATGCCGGCGCCATCCCTGTGTTTGGTGAAATCGATGAAACCCTGTGCCTGGACCCGGATCAACTGGATGCAGTGATCACACCTGCAACCAAAGCGGTTATCCCGGTACACATGTGCGGATCAATGGCGCGGATTGATGAGATCAAGGCTGTATGCGACAAAAAAGGGCTGATTCTCCTGGAAGATGCCTGTCAGTCCCTTGGGGCCACTTACCAGGGAAAAGCTGTTGGCTCTTTTGGTCTTGCCGGATGTTTTTCCTTTGATGCAGTCAAAACAGTCACCTGCGGAGAAGGCGGCGGCATTATCACAGACAGCCGCGAGGTTTATCAGGCAGCTGACCAGTTTTCCGACCACGGCCATGATCATCTGGGCGGCCCGGACAGGGGTGCGGATGATCACCCCATCATCGGGACCAATTTTCGCATCAGTGAACTCAATGCCGCTGTCGGCCTTGCCCAGCTGAACAAACTGGACCGGATACTGGAAATGCAGCGCGCAACCAAATATACCATCAAAAATGCCATGGCAGACATCAAAGATATCAGTTTCCGGTACCTGCCGGATGCCAAAGGAGATTCAGCAACTTTTTTAAGCTTTTTTCTGCCCAGCCAGGACCAGGCCAGAAAAGTGGCTGCTGCCATGGCCCAAAACAGTGCAGGACCGATCTACTGGTATGACAACAACTGGCACTACTATAAAAAATGGCACCATTTAAAAGAGATGAAACGCGCGGCAAAACTGCCAGCTGAACTGGCTGACAATCTGCCGGATTACCGGAACATGCAATTGGAAGCCTCAGACAATATCATGCAGCGAACCATCTCCATGCAGATCATGCTCTCCTGGACCTCCGATGACATTGAAAAACGAATTCAGGCCATATTGCAATCATTTAAAGGATAAATCATGTTCAGAAATTTCAAACTGGTTCCCAATGTGATTTTTGGAAGGGGTTGTTTTGCACAGCTTGACGAGATTATCGAGCACCAGCGCAAAACTGCAGATGACTGGGCTGTCTTTGTTACGGATGACGTGTTCAAGACAACTGCGCTTGAAGCACGGATTCCCCTGCATAAAAACGATATGCTTCTCTGGGTCAACGTGGATGATGAACCCAAAACCAGCTACGTGGATGCGCTGACCCTCCAGGTCAAAGCATGGACCGGCACCCTGCCCTGTGCCGTGATCGGCATTGGCGGCGGTAGCAGCATGGATCTGGCCAAAGCCATTTCCCTGATGCTCACCAATGAAGGGTCTTCCACCCTTTACCAGGGATGGGATCTGATTAAAAACCCGGCAGTTTACCACGCAGCGGTTCCCACCCTTTCCGGCACAGGGGCTGAAGTATCCCGCACCACCGTGCTGACCGGGCCTGAAAAAAAACTGG
>JAABSK010000163.1 GCA_011390435.1 Desulfobacteraceae bacterium
GGTATGGGCCATATAGGTACCGGTTTCATCTACAATACAGGCCATGTCGCTCTGCCACCAGCCCAGTGAGAGGATATCTTTGAGCAGGTAATCAAACTCCATGCGGATGTCAAGATGCCCCAGTGTCTCTTCTGAAGGGCCGGACAGGGTGATGCGCATGGTCACGGTCCGGCCGTCTCCGCCTGCATGGTATTGGGGTCCGGAAACACTTGCAATTCTGGATCTGGAAAACCGCATACCCTTGTGCATGTCAACATTCATCCTGTCCATATGGCCCATGCCGGGCATTCCCATTTCTCTGACAGATTGGAAAGAACCTGCCGGGTCATACTCTGCAGACACCACTCCTTCCATGACCTGCAGAAAATCGGTCACCTGTTCCGGGGACACAATTGCGGCATTCCGGTCAGATACCTGGAACAAGGCATTGAGCAGGTCCACCGGTTTGAGCAGTCTCATTTCAATATAATGGGCAGCCCGCTGGAGTTTTATCGCTGCGGATTCATTCCATTGTTCCAGCATGATGTCCCTGGCATACCAGAAACTTGCCGCCCCTCCCAGCAGAAGGATCACCACCACGGGAATCAGCAAAAGCACCAGCAGCCTTGCCTGCAAAGAGGTGAACCTGAACCGGGTTATATTCATACATCTCCTTTTTCAAAATTAATATAGTGAAAAAAATCTTCTGCCGGCAACGGCGGATCGATCAGCAACACCGCATATGCCTGGTCATACCGCTGCGCATTTGCCAGTGACTGTTCCAAAAGTCTGGTAAAAAAACCGGTTTTGATTTCATGCTTCCCCTTAATCCATCTATTTCAGGTCCTCGAAACCATCAAGTTATTTTGCCACAAAGAGCTCAAAGGAAGGGTTTTTCGTGTTCTTCGCACGCTTCGTGTTTTTAAAAAAATCAAATCATGGTATACTATAATATATACAGGTTATTTTATGAACCATAACACCATTTTTCAGAGGTATCCAATGAAAAAATCCAACAGTTGCGAAACCCTGGTGTGCCCTGCCCCGGTTCTGAGGGTCAGGGCGGGATACACATGAATCCACGCCCTTTTTCCCTGCTGATAAAACCGGTTTCCGCAGATTGCAATCTCAGGTGCAGGTATTGTTTTTACCTGCCCGGATCTTTTGTACATACACAGACCCGGACACATCAGATGTCGGATGTTGTATTGGAAAAACTCATAAAAACCTATATGGCAACGGATCAGCCGGTTTATGCCTTCTGCTGGCAGGGCGGTGAACCCACCCTTGCCGGATTGGATTTTTACACCAAAGTGACGGCGCTTCAAAAAAAACATGCCGGGCCTGGTGCCAGGGTCAGCAACGCAATCCAGACCAATGCCACGCTGATTACAGAAAAAATGGCCGCTTTTTTCGCCAGGAACCGGTTTCTGGTCGGATGCAGTCTTGACGGGCCTGAAAACATCCACAACCGCCACCGGCGCACCATTGCCGGAAAACCGACCCATAAGGCTGTCATGAAAGGCATTGAGACCCTGAGACGGCATCAGGTGCAGTTCAACATCCTGACCCTGGTAACCCGGGCAAATGCCGGACATGCACTTAAGGTCTACCATTACATGAAAAAAAACAGCTTCGATTTTCAACAATACATCCCATGTGTGGAATTTGATGATGATCAGCGCCTGCTTCCCTTTGCTGTTACAGGAGAACAATGGGGTGATTTTTTAAACACTGTCTTTGATGCATGGTATCTGTCAGACGTTGATACAGTTTCCATTCGGAACTTTGATGCCGTTCTTGCAAAAAAAGTCTATGGTATCGACAGTGTCTGCGTCATGGCTGATAATTGCTGTCAATACTTTGTGGTTGAATATAACGGGGATGTGTATCCGTGTGATTTTTTTGTTGAACCATTGTTAAAAATCGGCAATATAATGGAAAACACCTGGAAAACCCTGCAGGGATCTGCCGCCTACCAGAATTTTGGCCGGCACAAGGCTAACATGAACGACCTGTGCGCCAGGTGCGAATTTCACAGCCTGTGCGGAGGAGATTGTCTGAAAAACAGGATGTACAAGGGGAATCCGCCACAAAATCTGAGTATTCTGTGCCCCGGATTGAAACGGTTTTACAGCCATACCCGGGACCGGTTTGACGCCCTGTCCAAAACCATTATCCGCAGGCGCCGGCAGCAGGAATCAACAAGATGAAAATCCGATACCAAAACAGTGCTGAATCACAAGTCAATCAGCTGAAAAAAGAGATCCTGGCCCTCAGGCAGGCACACGAACACCTGGTGGAAAGCCGGCGGATGCTGTCCACGCTCATGAACAACCTGCCAGGTATGGTTTACCGGTGCGCCAATGACGACCAGTGGACCATTGAGTTTATGAGCCGGGGCACCCATGAACTGCTGGGGTTTCCGCCTGAAAGGCTGATGGGGGATACCCTGTATAACTTTATGGCGCTGGTCCACCCGGAAGACAAGTCAAACAACCTGATCGCCATTAAAAAGGCCCTGGAAAAAAAAGAGTCCTATGAACTGATCTACAGGATCAGGACCGGATCTGATCCGGCCGGATGGAAATGGGTGTGGGACCGGGGAGAAGGAATTTTTTCAGATGATGCCCAGCTGCTTGCTTTGGAAGGATTTGTCACAGATATCAGTGATCAGAAAATTGCGGAGATCAAACTCAGAAACGAGAACACCCTGCTTCGGTCATCCATTATTGAACGGTTTAAATTCGGGAATATTATCGGTAAAAGCCCAGGCATGCAGCGGGTATATGATCTGATACTCAAGGCGGCAACAGGAAATGCCAACGTGGTGATTTATGGCGAATCCGGCACAGGCAAGGAACTGGTTGCCAGAGCAATACATGATGCAGGTGACCGTCGGCACCAGGCGTTTGTACCTGTCAACTGCGGTGCCATTCCGGAAACGCTTATGGAAAGTGAATTTTTCGGGCACACAAAAGGCGCTTTTTCAGGTGCATATGCAGATAAAACCGGCTACCTGGATATGGCAAACAAAGGCACGCTGTTTTTAGATGAGCTGGGAGAGATCAGCCTGAAAGTCCAGGTCAAACTGCTGCGGGTGCTCGACGGAATGGGGTATATGCCGGTGGGGGGACGGACCCTGAAACGGCCGGATTTCAGGATTATCGCTGCGACCAACCGGGATGTAAAATCCTTGATGGCGCAGGGAAAAATGCGCGAGGATTTTTATTACCGGATACACGTCATTCCGGTTCATCTTCCCCCGCTGCGGGAACGCAAAGAGGATATTCCACTGCTGGTGGACCATTTTGTGCAGCAATACGGCCCGGACAAAGGGTATCAGGTGTTTCCGCCCAAGCTCAGAATGGCGTTTGAAAAATATGACTGGCCCGGCAATGTCCGCGAACTGCGGAATATTGTGGACCAGTACATGACGGTGGGAGAAACCGATCTGCCAGAATCACTTGACAGGGGATTACCAGACAGGCTGGTGCCGATCCGGAAAATTCTGGCAGAAGATGATGCCGATTTTAGAAGGGCTGTGGCTGATTTTGAAAAACAGTTCATTCTCCAGATGCTGGAAAGATGCAGATGGCGAAAAGGAGAATCAGCATCATTAATGGGCATCACACCCAGGACCCTTCAAAGAAAACTCAAACAATACAACCTCAGCTGAACCGTTCCGGTGGAAACCGACACCTGTTTCCGATCACACGACATATGTGTCGCATCATCAGAAACTCCTGATAGGCGGGGAAGATCACCTGTCACCCTGCCCAAGCGACACAAATGTCGCATCCATTCATAAAATTCCGGGAAAGTTTTAAAAAATTTTTGTTTAAATTCAGACTGTTAGGCGGAGACTGTCTGGTGGCACGATATTTGTAGTACTTTTTACACAGCCTGTTATTCAGCCTGACCCATAACATCAGTTTCAAGAGGCGGCAAAATGAATGAAAACCAGCCAGACATCCTGTTTATCATGTTTGACCAGATGGCGGCCCGGGCCCTTCCCTGTTACGGCCATCCAGTGGTCAAAACACCCCATATTTCACAGCTGGCCAGGCAAGGCGTTGTGTTTGAAAATGCATACTGCAACAGTCCCCTTTGCGCACCGTCCCGGTTTTCCATGATGTCGGGCCGCCTGCCGTCCGGCATCGGCGCATTTGACAACGGGGCGCTTTTTCCTGAAGATGTGCCGACAATCGCCCACCACCTGCGTGACCAGGGATATTACACCTGTCTTTCAGGCAAAATGCATTTTATTGGCGCAGACCAGTGCCATGGGTTTGAGGACCGGTTGACAACCGATATCTATCCTGCGGATTTTGGCTGGACACCTGACTGGGACAATGCTGAAAAGCGGCCGGCCTGGTACCACAACATGCTGAGCGTGGTACAGGCAGGTCCCTGCATAACAAGCAATCAGATCGATTTTGATGAGGCAGTGGCATTTCACTCTGTCCGGAAAATAGATGCACTGGCCCGCAAACCAGACCGCCGTCCTTTTTTTCTCTTGGCCTCTTTTACCCATCCCCATGACCCATTTGCCATGACACAAGATTACTGGGACCTGTACACCGATGACAGAATCGATATGCCGGCAGTAAAAAAAATCCCTTATGAAGAGCTGGACCCCCACAGCCGGCGGCTGTATCACATCAGTGCCATGGGCGAATATGAACAGACCCAAGAGCGCGTCCGCCGTGCCCGCCATGCATACTACAGCGAACTTTCCTATGCAGATGCCAAGGTGGGACAGCTCATGGCCACCCTGGAAAAAACAAAACTTGCAGACAACACCCTTGTCATCATCACCTCAGATCATGGAGATATGCTGGGAGAACGCGGGTTATGGTACAAAATGACACACTTTGACTGGGCTGCAAAAGTTCCCCTGATCATCAATTTTCCAAAACGATTTTCTCCAGGGCGTGTGAAACAGCCAGTCTCCCTGGTGGATCTTCTGCCCACCCTGACAGACATTGCATCATTGGACAATCCCCCCCGGCATAGGAATACCCTGGACGGCAACAGCCTGCTGCCCCTTCTCAACAAGGAAGATGAAGATGAAAATGCGGCCGTGTATGGAGAAATTTTGTGTGAAGGCGCTGTGTCCCCGGTTCTGATGATCCGGCAGGGGCGGTACAAGTACATCTATTGTGACCGGGATCCGGAACAGCTGCATGACCTTAAAAAAGATCCGGATGAAACCAGAAACCTGGCACAGCTGGCGGAATACCGGTCAGTGTGCGCCAGATTCCGCTGCAAGGTCATGGAAAAATGGCACCCGGCCGAACTGGAGAACAAAGTCAAACACAGCCAGCACCGCAGACAGCTGATAGACCGGGCCGTCAGAAAAGGCAGGCTCCTGTCCTGGGATTTCCAGCCCTTTGAAGATGCTGCGCAAACCTACATGCGCAGCCACCTGGATCTCAATACACTCGAACAAAGTGCCCGGTTTCCGCATCCGGACATCCCTGACCCGGATGGTGAACAGGTCAGAAAAAAAGAGAATACGGGTATTGTGGCCTGTGTGCTGAGCAAGACCATTCAGCCGAAAATCCGCCCTGACACACCGCACCATCCCCCCAGGGCAGTCTGACAGGTGCCGGTCCGGTAAAACAAGAGGTATCCTGTGTGATCTGCTGATAAAATCTATTTGACAGATATGGCTGCCGGGGCTATTTTACACTCCTGGCAGAAACAATGGATCTCAAGGACCGCTGAACATATGCAACCATCCACAACCCGAACCGTTCTCATGGATGCCCGGATGGCAGGACCCTTGTTCATGCTGTCTGCCGCCCTTTTTTTTACCCTCATGTCCACCTTGGTCAAACTGATGCCGGACCATTACACGGTCTGGCACCTGGGATTTATCCGCTGCTTTGGCGGGATGCTGGTGCTGACAACCGTGTTCAGCCGCAGAAAAAATCCCTTTAAAGGACACAAAATCCCGCTGCTGATCCTCAGGGGCTGTTCCGGCTCTCTGGCCTTTTTTTTTGTGGTGTCTGCCCTGCGCACCCTGCCCATGTCCACGGCAGTGGTGCTGTTTTATTCCTATCCTGCCTTTGCCGCCCTGTTCGGGTTCATCATATACAAAGAACAGGTGAACCGGCTGCAGATAGCCTGCATTGCCGTGCTGCTGACAGGGGTGGCCATTTTGTTTGACTTCAGGCTTTCCACCAATGCCCTGGGCCAGGCCATGGCCATTATCGGGGCCCTGCTGGCCGGATTCACGGTCACCATTATCCGGTCTCTGCGGGAGCACAACGGCCCGGTGATCATCTATTTTTATTTCTGTACCATGGGCACTTTGGCCACCCTTCCCTATTGCCTCTTTCACCCGATTGTTCCTGCATCAGCTGTCGAATGGACCATGAGCGCAGGTATTATTGCGGTGTCGGTGGCAGCCCAGCTGCTCATGAACCAGGGGTTTTTCTTCTGCAGGGGCTTTGAAGGGGCAGCATATATGTCCAGCGAAACCCTGTTTACAGCGGTGGTGGGCATTGTCTTT
>JAABSK010000164.1 GCA_011390435.1 Desulfobacteraceae bacterium
ATTTTGATTTAATGAAAAATATTATCTCCCTGCAGATTCAAACATAAATTCAAAAAGGGAAAAGACCATGACGCTTGCGATCAAAATAAGAAATGCAATCCCATCGGGACGGAGCTATCTGTCTTGGCGTTCGGCACAAAAGATTTGAAAGGAAAAATAAATTTAGCCATTGATCATCTTTTCATCACGCAATTATGTCAAAGTGAAGCGAGTTTTTCCTTATGAATCAGTGCGGGGAGCATTCGGGTTTCCAGTAAAAGCCTCTGGGCCTCAAATGCTGCGGAATCCTGAGTTTTTTCAAAACAGATGCCCGAATCAAACCGGAGGGTGACCGTTGAAAACGGTTTGGGAAGCATGAAATGATCCCAGGAGTTGAAAACCCAGGCCTTTGTCGCGTGGGTATAAAACGGGACAACAACCGCCCCGGTTTCCTGGGCCATTTTAATGACACCTGCCTTGACCATGCCTTTGGGGCCTCTGGGACCATCCAGCAGGTGGGCGCCCAGCCGGTGTTTGTTTAAATGGGTGATCATGGCATCAAGGGCCTGTTTGCCGCCTCTGGAGGAAGAGCCTCTTGCGGTGCGCCAGCCGGTTTTATTGGCCACTCCGGCAATCAGGTTGCCATCTTTGCTCTGGCTGATCATCACGGCTGGGTTGAATCTGGAATAGGTTTTAAAATGACGGATGGCGGAAAAAAACTGCTGATGCCAGGTGCAGAGCAGTATGGTTTTGCCGGAACCCAGCAGATGTTGCCACCCCGGCTCATTGATCACTTGCATTTTGAAAGTCGCACTGTACACCCGGATAAAATAATAGGAAAACAGGCTGAAAAAACGGGTATAAATCAGGCGCTTCAATTGTTTGGACATGGCAAAAACAGTGACCCTTCTCTGTTATGGATAAATTCAGGGCACTGTATCAGGTCTGACCAGGAATGCAACCGGTTTTTATCAGAAGGTGATGATCCGGTATCCGTTTTTGATGAACCAGCCCATGGATGGGTGTCCGGACATATCACCGATCAGCGGAATCCCGGTTTCCTGGATGGCTTCGGCCACCTTGAGTTTGGTTGAGCAGGCTTTGCAGGCACCATGGAGAATGTTCAGGTTTTTTGCTTTTTGAAACAGGTCAGACAAAAAGTGACCGGGCCTGGCCATCTCAGGCACAAGGGTTACGGCATCTCCTTCAATAATGATTAATCCTTCCTGACCGCGCTCATTCAGATCAATGCCATTGAGCAGAACATGAACAAAGCACATGGGATCGCCCCGGAAGGCAAAGAGAACTGTTTTTGATTCCATCATGTTTCCATCCTTTTGAATTGACGTGTCAGACCGTGATGATCAGCGCATGGTATCTGGGAGACGAACCGCCACCACCTGGCCTTTTGCACAGACCTGTCCACCGGCGCTGACACTGGCGCTGACCACCACTTTTTTCGCTTTGATTTCAGTGGCACGGGCCCTGATTTCCAGTTCCACGCCCAGTGGCGTGGGAGCAAGATAATCCACTTTCAAAGAGGCCGTGACAAATCGGGGCCCCGGCTGAGTGTCCGGTTCCAGGCCACTTTCCCGGATGCTGGCTGCAGCAGCGGTCCCTACACAGTGGCAGTCGATCAAGGAGGCAATCAACCCGCCGTAAACAAAACCGGGAATGGCAATATAATGCGCTTCCGGAACAAACCGGGCAATGCTTTCTTCGCCATCCCAGTAGCTTTTGATCTTAAGCCCATGGTCATTGAGTCTGCCACAGCCATAACAATAACTGAATTCATCCGGGTAATTATCCTGGAATGCCTGCTGGGTCATCTGGTTCTCCTTTGCCGATTAAAAAGAAACATTCATTCATGCATCTTCATCCAGAATCAGGCCGCGGCCGCTTTTGATCTGCTGTATCAGGTCTTCGAGCTCTGCATGGGAGATATCGTGTTTGAAGACCTGGTCAATTTTTCCTGATGCATCAATGGTGACAATGTCAATAAAGATGTCTTCATCTTCCTGATAAACGCAGATTCTGAACGGGGAATTTTCCGCTTCCAGTTCTTCATGGGTTTCATGAACGATCCGGGTCAGTTCGTCCAGATGCTTTTTCACATTTTTTCCGTGCTTTTTCTTTTGATGTTTTTTTTGGTCCTGAAATCCAATATCCGGCCCGTCCGGGTGCACCGGTCCGGTTCTGTCGATTTTGGAGATGTCATTCATTATGCTGCTGTCTCCTGGTGCAGGTGTACATCGGTCTGAGGATAGGGGATTGTAATGCCTTCTGCATCAAATGTGGTTTTGATTTTTTCCATTAAATTAAAATACACATCCCAGTATTCCGAGGTTTTCACCCAGGGCCGGACCACGAGGTTCACACTGCTGTCGCCCAAGGTCAGCACGGCAATCTTGGGTTTTGGATCCTCCAGGATGCGTTTGTCTTCCTGAACAATCCGGGTCAGGATATCCTTGGCCTTTTTGATATTATCGTCATAGCTGATACCGATCACCAGGTCCACCCGCCGGGTTTCATTGGCAGTGACATTGGTGATCACAGATGCAGTGATACTCGAATTGGGGACAATGACCCGCTGGTTGTCCGGGGTGTTCAATATGGTGTTGAAAAGGGTGATGTTGACGACGCTGCCGGATACGCCGGCTGTGGTGACAAAATCTCCGACTTTAAAGGGCCGGAAAAGGATCAGCATGATGCCTGAGGCAAAATTCGACAGCGAATCTTTCAGTGCCAGACCGATGGCAAGGCCGGCAGCACCGACAATGGTGAGAAACGAGGTCATGTTGATACCCAGCTTTCCGGCACCGGCAATGACAATCATCACCATCAGTGTGTAGTAGATCAGGGTCTGGAAAAAATTGACCAGGGTGATATCCACCTTGTTTTTCTGGAGCAGTCTGGCCACCAGTCGAGAAATTTTGCCGGCCAGCCATTTCCCCACCAGGACAATGATGATCGCGGCAAGGATTTTTACGGAATAGGCGGTAATCCACAAAGTGACGGTTTCGAGAATTTTTTCAATATCCATGGTGCGTCCTTTCAATAAATCCGGTTGACAAGATCAGGTTCCCGGATGGAAACAAAAACAGGGCAGACAGATCAATATGTTTTCCGTTGAAGACAACTTTCTGGGCTTCACATTCCATCAGATTTTAAACCGTTTGATCAGGCTGTCCAGCACATCTGACATTTTTTTAAGCTCCCGGGCATTTTCATTTACCTGGGAACTGTTGGTGGAAATCTCGCCAATGGAAGTGTTGACCATGGAGAGCTCGTTACTGATGTCAGCAGTGACCGTGTTGCTCACAGACAGATTCTGGTTCACATCTGAAATACCGGTGCTGGTCTGAGCGATATTCCCGGCGATATCCTTTGCTGTTGCAGACTGCTCTTCGACAGAAGCTGCAATGGATGCAACAATATCATTGGCGTCATTGATGATCTTGAGAATGGATGAAATCTCTTCAATCATACCGGAGGTAAAGTTCTGTATTTCGCTGATTTTGCCTTTGATTTCCAGGGTGGCAGATGCGGTTTGCATGGCCAGGGCTTTGATTTCATTGGCAACAACGGCAAATCCCTTGCCGGCTTCGCCAGCCCGGGCCGCTTCAATCGTGGCGTTCAACGCCAGCAGATTGGTTTGTTCGGAAATTTCAGTGATGGTTTCAGTAACTTTTCCGATTTCATTTGCAGACTGGCCGAGTCTGGACATTGTGTTTGAGGTGTTCTGTGTCTGGGACACTGCCTTTGTGGTGATCTGGCGGGCGTTTTCAGAGTTCTGCGCAATTTCGTTGATAGTGGCGTTCATCTGTTCTGCTGCTGCTGCCACCATTGCCATGTTATTGGCGGCCTGATCCATGACAGCCGCCATGGAGTCAATATTGGCGCTTACCGTGACAGCAGACGAGGAAACCGTACCGGACCGCTGTGAAATCTGGTCGGCATTTTCAGACATCCGGGTGGAGATATCGGAAAGATTGCCTGCAGAACCGGTCAGATCCCCGGTGTTTTCAGAAATGCTGGTGATCATCTGGTGCAGTTTTTCCATGAAGATATTGAACCATTTGGCCAGATCTCCGATTTCATCATGACTGGTGACTTCCAGGCGTTTGGTCAGGTCGCCGTCGCCTTCGGCAACATCTTGAAGCCCTACGACAACGGCAGATATGGGCTTTGTCAGTGTACTCGAAAAAAAGATGGTCAGCGGCAGGATCAGCAGAATGCTTGCCAGAAAAATCAGGACAAGGTATTTGATCATCTGGAAGGTATTGGCCTTGGCAACGTCAGTGGACTGAAGGGAAATCAGGGCACCCATCAGAGTTGCATCTGTAAAAACGGGCAGGATCCCCTGGAAATAGCCCTGATTTTTGACAGTGACATCGCTGAAATGAATCACTTGATTGAGAATATCTGCACTTGCCGCTGTTTTGGCAATTTCGGTCTGATCAAGCTGGGTATAGGCTGCAATATCTCCTGACAGCAGTTTCTGAGTGGAAAAGATGTTCAGGTGGGTACCGGTCAGCTTGGTCATTCTGGAGACAAAGGCATCATCAATTTTATAAAACGCCCGGACGGTTCCGAACTGTTTGGAGATATCGTCCTGGGTTTTCTGATCATAGGTGACTGCGCTGATGGGGATGGCAGTGCTCAGGCAAAGGGTCTCATCCACAATTTCAAACCGGGTATGCGCTTCGTCTGTCACCTGCTGAGCAAGGGTCATGGGCAGCCCAATATCTCCTTGAAACGGTTTCCATGCATCATCGCTGGGCTGTTCGTCTTTTCCAAAGGTGGCGGCTGTGATCTGTGATGAATTGTAAACCCAGCCGACAGTGATCTGGTCACCTGCTTTTGTAAAAAAAGCCACCAGACTGCCGTCATCGCCGTACAGGCCGGCAGTGGATGCATTGGTGGCAGAGGCAACACTGAAGATGGATGCAGCGATTTTCTGGTATGTCCATTTCAGCAGGTCATATTTTAATCCTTTGCCGGTATCGATGAGGTACATGAACCGTTCGCCCATGCCATCGACGGTTGCAAGTCTGCGGGAGTCTTCAAGCAGTTTGGTCTGATTTTTCGCGATATCATCAACCACGATATTGAATGCATTCTGGATAACACCGTAGGATGCGTTCCGGTTCTGGCTGTTGATAATGATGGAAACTGCAACTGTGGAACTGACCATTAGAAGAATCAGCATACCAATCGCACCGAAGATAATTTTGCTTTTTAAAGCGATTTTCATATCAAGCAAGCCCTCCCGATTTTCTGATTATTGGCATTATACGCAAACGACTATAAAATGGTAGTGAATACCGGTCAAGTAAAAACATTGCGTTTTACTCAGAAAATAAACCGGGTTCACCCATGGCAGCGGCCAGAAGTGTTGTCAGCAGAACCACCTGAATGCCATGTGTTTCAATCGATGGTTCCTGCAGCACCGCTTCATACTGCATCTGGCAATGGGTGCAGGCTGTGCAGATATACGCAGCCTTGGCCCGGGCGGCAGATGCATATTTGTGTTCAAGGATCTTCAGGGCCAGCTTTCGGTTCCCTCTCAGGGAAGGATTTCCGCAGCACTCGGTCCGTTGTGACCATTCCACAGGCTGCATCCCGGTGGTGCGGATGATATTTTCAAAGATTGTCGGTGCATGGGGATGGTCAAATCCGGTAATGGAAAAGGGTCTGAGGGCATGGCATCCATACTGGACGACCACTTTTTTTCCAGGCAGCGGGGTGACGATTTTGGTTTCAAGACGGGGAAGGCCGATCGTATTGTGGAGGAATGAGACCAGATGATGCACCTGGGTGGTGCCGTCCCATGATAAGTGTTCGCGGGCCAGCCGGTCTTTGGTTTTTTTCTGGAGTTCCGGGTGGTTTTCGTACCAGTTTGCCGCATGTTTAAACTGACCGAAACAGCATTTGCAGGGGGTGATGATATCCAGGCCCTTTTTTTGCGCCAGGGCGAAATTTTTAATGCTGGCGAAAATCGCGCTTTCAAAATGTTCGCCCCTTGCCGGATAACCGCAGCAGTGAAACGGCAGCTGGACCAGTTCAACCCCCAGCTTTTTCATGACCATCTCAAATGTCATGCCATAGGCCGGAAGGTGAAATGCGATTTTGCATCCTGGAAAATAGGCAAATTTCATTTGATTCCATCGGCTTTGACGCCGCCTTCCTGCCTGAGTTCCAGAAGGATATCCGCAACTTTTATTTTCTGGGGACAGATTTCCTGGCAGGCATAACAGGTCAGGCAGTTCCAGACCATCCAGGTCCCGGATGCCAGGTGCCGCTG
Organism: Desulfobacteraceae bacterium; assembly: GCA_011390435.1. Next base: position 6,287 of record JAABSK010000164.1, read on the forward strand.
GCCCAGGCGCAGGAGGTTCATCACCTGCTGAGGCGTATAATCATTGTCGGAAGCGCCATAAGCAACGACCGGGCAGACATTGGTACAGATGGTGCACTGGATACAGTTTTCAAAGGTACCTGTGCTGTCCACCAGGCCGGACACCACTTCTTTTGGAGCGTTTGCAGGGCCAGGCAGCGGATTGCATCCTGCCCAGTCTGCCAGTGACAT
>JAABSK010000165.1 GCA_011390435.1 Desulfobacteraceae bacterium
TTTGAAGACCGCATCCAGTATATTGATATTCCCTATGTCCTGGATGTGAAAACAGAGGTGAAAATCTACCATGACATTTTTGGGCGCCACGTGGAGGGTAGTTTTCTTCCCATGGTGCTGGAAAATTTTGCACGGATTATCATTTCCACCCGGATCGGCAAAAAATCCCAGGCCCTTGCCGAATGGATCAAGGACCCTGCCAAGTATCAAAATTTTTGTGATGAGCAGCTGATGCTGCTGAAAATGGAGTTGTTTTCCGGGACCATCCCGAAATGGCTTGAGGAATCAGATGTCAAAACCCTTGATAAACGGATGCTCAAAAAAATCATTGCCGAGTCTGAAATTTATGGAAAAGAAGGGTTGTCCGGCAGGGACGCCATCAAGCTGTTTGACCGGTTTTATTCAAAGTATGCAAAAGAAGACCGCCTGATCAACATGCCGGATCTGTGCATGTTTTTCAACAAGGTGGATGACCAGCCCAGACGGATGATTCCGCCGGGATTTTTAGAATCCCTCCTGCGCATGTATGATTACACCATTTTACAGCAGGTCAAGGAGTCCTTGTATTACTACAATGAGGCGCGCATTGCCAAGGACATCAAAAACTATATTTCAGCGGTTACCAATGAACTGGATGCGGTGACCCGCTGCATCTTCACCAAAGAAGAGATCCATGTGACCGAAGCGTTTCTTGAAAGTATTGAAAACAGGCTCCTGTCGGAAAACTCAGACCAGAACCGCAGGCAGGAGATCCGTAAGGACGTTCTCAAGGAATACACCACCCGGACCCTGACCCACGAGATCATGATCGAGGGGAAAACCATTACCCAGACCCGCCTGTTTGAGTCGCTGCACGAGCGTTACGTTCACAATCTGAAACGCAGGGTGCTGGAACCGTTCATTGAAAATGAAAATTTCAGGAACGCCATCAAGGATTTTGATACAGACAAATTCAAAACCCATGACCGAAGGATCAAAAAAGATGTTCAGTTTCTGTTGAACAATCTGTCGGAAAAGTTCGGGTATACCACCCAGGGTGCCAATGAAGCCTGTATTTATGTCATCGACAATGGCCTGACCAACAAGTTCAGATAAGAAAGAGTACCTGAAATGATACCACATTCGTTCATCACTGATATTCAAACCACAGACGCAGAAATTGTCATCTCCCCTTCGGATGGATCGCACAAAACTTACTGGATCGCTGACCTGTTCCGGCAGCGGAACCAGACGCTGGTGGTGGTTCTGCAGGACCAGAAAACTGCCCTGAGATTTTTTGACGAGCTCCGGTTTTTTCTTCCGGAGCAGCAGGACAGCATCGTGTTTTTCCCGGGATATCACATCCTGCCGTTCAAATCCCTTGCCTTTCACAAGCAGACATCCATTGACCGGCTGAGTGCATTGTCCACCATCCTGAACGCCAGCGGCCGCCCCCTGATTATCGTAACCATCGTGGAAACCGTGCTGCAAAAACTCATCCCCCGGCAGAAGCTCAATGAATTCTCAGAGCTTGTGATGGTCAACGAGGAAGTGGACCGGGACCAGTTGATCCGGAACCTTGAAAGCGCGGGATATACCCGGACAGCACTGGTCGAAGATCCGGGAGAGTATGCGGTAAGAGGCGATCTGCTGGATCTGTTCTCACCAGGGGAAGCCAGCCCGGTCCGCATGGAGTTTTTTGGTGATCTGGTGGAAGCCATCCGCCTTTTTTCTCCGTTCAGCCAGCGAAGCATCCGGGATATCCGGGAAATGGTGATTCTGCCGGCAACAGAAGCGATACTGGCTGAAAAAGAGATCCCCCATATCCTTGCCCGTCTCAGGCAGGCCGGTGCTGATGCCGGGCTGGATGCGCAAAAGATCCGGGATTATGTGAACCAGATCCGCGAGACCGGTCGGTTCCCCGGCATCGAGGGAATGCTGTCCATTGTGTATGAAGATCTGGACACGTTTTTTGATTATCTTTCTGAAGACACCATGTTTATCCTGGATCTGCCGGATGCCCTTGAATCGGCAGTGGCGGATTTTGAAACCCGTGCCCTGCTCAATTACCGGAGCACAGCTGCTGAAGGGCGTCTGTGTGTCAAACCGGAAGCCATATACATTCAATGGGCAGCAGCTGCAAAACAGATTCACCGCCGCAGGCATCTGGCGTTTCATGATTTTTATGCCGCACCGGAAAAAGCTTCCCGCCCGGACGGAGCAACTGTGTCCACCGTGCTTTCCTGTCCTTACCAGGACAATTCAGAATTGTCCCTGAAGCTTCAGCGTCACGGGACCAGAGACAATCCCCTGGTCCCTCTGGTCAACTGGTTTGGGGAGCAGACCCGGCAGCACCGGAAGGTTTTGTGCGTGCTGACCCAGGAGTCCCAGGCCAAACGTCTTTTGTCCCTTCTTCAGCCATACGGGATTGAACCTGAACCCTGCCGGACGTTCAGTGATCTGCCGTCGCACAACCGGGTGTATTATACGTTTGGGGCATTGTCTTCCGGATGTGTTCTGCCAGAAGACGGCCTTGCCCTGGTGACCGAGCATGAGATCTTTGGGAAAAAACGGATTCGCAGGCAGCCGGTCCGGCGGGACCTGAAAACCGAATTTATTACACCCGAAGAGTTGAAAAACGGGGACATCGTTGTTCATGTCGAGCATGGAATCGGCCGTTATGAAGGGCTTTGCAATCTGAGCGTCAATGGAATCTCCCAGGATTTTATTTTGATATTGTATCAGGATGACGATAAATTGTACCTGCCGGTGGACCGCATCGAAATGATCGGAAAATATGTGGGTGTGGACGGGTATGATCCGGTACTGGACAAGATCGGTTCCAAAGCATGGATGAAATCAAAGGCAAAGGCCCGGCAGGAAGTTGAAAAAATGGCAGCAGATCTTCTGGATCTGTATGCCAGGCGAAAGGTCAACAAGGGATTTTCCTTCAGCCGGCCGGACAATTATTACAACGATTTTGAAGCGGCCTTTGCCTACGAAGAAACCCGTGATCAGCTCCGGGCCATTGATGATGTCCATCTGGATATGGAGTCTGACACACCCATGGATCGACTGGTCTGCGGTGATGTGGGGTATGGAAAAACAGAAGTGGCGATCCGGGCGGCATTCAAGGCGGTCAACGACGGCAGACAGGCTGCGGTTGTGGTGCCCACCACTATTCTGGCAGAGCAGCATCTGTCCACTTTCAGAGAGCGGTTTGCCAACTACCCGGTACAGGTGGAATGTCTGTCACGATTCCGTTCCCGGAAAGAGCAGCTTCAAATCCTCAAGGATATCCGCTCCGGCCGGGTGGATATTGCCATCGGCACCCATCGCCTTTTACAGAAGGATGTTGAATTCAAATCCCTGGGACTGCTGGTGGTTGATGAAGAACAGCGCTTTGGTGTCAAGCACAAGGAAGCATTGAAAAAGAAACGCAGTTCTGTGGATGTTCTGGCCCTGACAGCCACACCGATTCCAAGAACCCTTCACCTGTCACTGACCGGAATGCGGGATATCAGCGTGATCAACACGCCTCCGGCAGACCGGCAGCCGATCATTTCCTATATTTCCGCCTATGATGATGCCATTATCAAGGATGCGGTTTACCGGGAGCTGGACCGGAACGGCCAGGTGTTTTTTGTTCACAACTCTGTCAAAACCATTTTCAAGATGGCCCAGGCGCTTGAAGCGCTTGTGCCGGAAGCACGGATCGGCGTGGCACACGGCCGGTTGTCTGAAACAGAACTGGAAAAGGTGATGGTCCGGTTTCTGAACTTTGAGATCGATATTCTGGTGTGCACCACCATTATTGAGTCCGGCCTGGATATTCCCTCTGCCAACACCATGATCATCAACAAGGCAGAACGGTTCGGCCTGGCCCAGATCTATCAGCTGCGCGGCAGGATCGGCAGGGGGGACAACCAGGCCTATGCCTACCTGTTTGTCAGCGATGAAAACCGGTTGACAAAAGATGCCAGAAAGCGTCTGGCAGCATTGATGGAGCACAAGGATCTGGGGTCCGGCTTTCAGATCGCCATGAAAGACCTCCAGATCCGGGGAGCTGGCAACGCGCTGGGCGCCTCTCAGTCCGGCCATATTGCTGCGGTGGGGTATGACATGTTTTTAAAACTGCTGGATCATGCCGTACATGATTTGAAAGGCGAGGATGTGGTGGAACCGCTGGAGCCGGAGATCAATGCGGCCATGTCATCTGGGTTTGACCAGACCTATATTGAGTCGGTTGAACAGCGGTTGACCCTCTACCGGCGGTTGTCCAGAATCACGGAACTGGCGGATATCTCGGATATCAAAAGAGAGCTGATTGACCGGTATGGAAAACTTCCCAGGGAAGCGGAAAATATGCTGTTGAAAATCATGCTCAGGGTGCTGTGTATCCAGGCGGGTGTCAAGCGGCTGGACATCACGCCCAACACCCTGGCCTTGTCATTTTCCGATCAGCATGTCAACGCGTCGCTGCCGGATGTGCTCCAGGTACTGGACACGGTTGCACACGCCCGGCAGGTGAAAAAAGATACCGTTCATATCCAGCTGGGGGAAAAACGCAGCAATATCACCCAGGCCCTGGTCCAGACCCGGGATATTTTAAAGACCTTAATTTCCAGACAAAAGGGGAGGCCATGAAAACGTTTGTGCAGAACCAGTCGTTTTTTTTGAAAAAATTTATTCAAACACTGAACCGGGAAGAGATCCCCCTCGAGATTATTGACACCAGCGGCAACCGGTATCGGCCGGATCAGCAGGATATCCGTTACCGCCTCCACATCAGGGACCCCAGGTTTTTTTCAGCCCTGGCGTCGCCCAATGCCTTCAGCCTGGGAGAGGCCTATGTCAAAGGGTATTTTGATATTTCCGGCAGCATCAGAGAGTTGTATGAGACGGCCTGTGAGCGTTTGTTAAGCACCCGGCAGAAAAAGACGATTTCATCTTTTTTCGCACGGCTGTGGGTGAGCGCCGGAAAAAGGGAAAAAGACAACATCTCGTATCATTATGATGTTCCCAGTCCGTTTTACCGGGTGTTTCTGGGCCGGACCATGGGATATACCTGCGGGTACTATACCAGTCAGGCCGCCACCATGGATGATGCCCAGAATGAAAAAATGGATATTATCTGCAGAAAACTGCACCTGAAAACCGGTGAGCATCTGCTGGATATCGGCTGCGGATGGGGGAATTTTGCCATTTTTGCCGCCAGGCATTACGGAGTTGACGTGACCGGCATTACCCTGAGCCGGGAGCAGAAAGCATATGCAGAGGAGTGGATCAAAAAGGAAGGGCTTGACCGGAAGATCACGGTTCGTCTGATGAATTACCGGGATCTGGGAGGCGACCAGTTTGACAAGATATCATGTATCGGCATGTCCGAGCATGTGGGCCGGTCCAACATGCCCGGGTTTTTCAAGACAGTTTATCAGGCCCTGAAAACCGGCGGGCTTTTCATGCAGCACACCATCACCACCAATATCCGGCACCGCCGGCACCGGGAAAATTCTTTTTTAAACACCTATATGTTTCCCGGCGGGGAATTGATGCAGGAGCACGATCTGTTGAAACAGGCAGCCGATTGCGGATTTGAGCTGTTGAATGCGGAGAATTTCAGGCCCCATTATATCCGGACATTGAACGACTGGATTTCCCGGATGGAAACGCACCGTTCCCAGTTGCGTGAAATGGTTTCCGATCAGATTTTCCGGATTTATCATGTGTTTTTTATCGGATCGCAGGTGGCCTTTGGCCGGAAGCAGATTTCGCTTTTCCAGAACCTGTTTTACAAAACAGGCCGGAATGCCGGTTCCATTGATCATTTTTTAAGTCCATATTCCAGAAATGAAACCCGGATTGCCTGATCTTGACCGGTTTGAACGCATCGTCTTCAAACGCAGAAATGCACTGAAGCGGTTGCTGGCGTTTTCCCTGGACCTGATGCAGGCCCGGCAGGCCGGACTGCTTTACGGCACCAACCGGACCCGCCTGCAGTATCTGCCCCCGGAAAAATGGGACAGGGGCGTGATGCACCGGTTTGACGGCAAAGGGGTTTCAGGGTTTTTTCTCAAATGTTTCGGGACCTGGATTGTCCGGTATAAAGGGCTTTCTCCGGTCAGACTGTATAAAACCAACCAGTTTGGAGACAGAGAAGACAGTGACGGCGTGATTCCGTTTGTTCTCAGAAAACATCAGGAGTTTTATGAAAAAGGGGTGAAAATCCTGCTGATCGACAATATTCAGGTCCCGCAAAAGGATGACGGCCTCCATACCAGCATCTCAATGCTGTCATACAACGGTCAGGTGTTTGAACAGCTCCGGGATCTGACCATCAACACGGCCATTGTCCGGCAGTTCAAGGCGAAAAATTTTATTTCCGCCTATATTCCGGATTACGGCGCCATTGTGTTCAACACCGTGGATGCGGCACTGCTAGAACGCTCCTGCCA
>JAABSK010000166.1 GCA_011390435.1 Desulfobacteraceae bacterium
GTGGCCCTGATGGACCCCTGTGCCATGGATGCGAAAACCACGCTGAAAATGGCCACCTGTGACGGTGCAGCCGCTATTGGCCTGGATCATCTGGTCGGGTCCATCGCGGTGGGCAGGCGGGCGGATATCATCCTTGTGGACATGGACAAGCCTCACCTGATCCCCATGTTTGACCCGTATTCCAGCCTGGTGTATTCGGCAAAATCCTCAGATGTCACCCTGGTGATGGTGGATGGAAAGATTCGGGTGTCCGGCGGCAGCCTTGTGCCAGTTTAAGGTTGTTTTAGACGGCGTTTGCATATATATTTTGAACTTTCCGACAGATGAAAAAGACTCAAACACGAAGGAGCTTCCCCATGTTAGAACCGCTGTTTATCAAAGCAACAAGCCTCTCGGACGCCTGGTTTCAAGCCCTTTACCGGTGTGTTGAAAAAGGCCGGGCCTTTACCATCAACCGCGGATCATTTGAAGGCCAGAAACGGTTGGAGTTTGACTATATCACCATCCATATCACCCATCCTGCCAGCCTGCCGCTGCTGCCCAAAGTCAATCCGGTGCTGGGGTTTCCAGATCCTGTGGACGAAGGCTACCTTGACGACTATCTGCCCTATCTGATGACCGGAGAGGAAAAAGAGGGGGAATCCTATACCTATGGCCAGCGGATCTGCAAATGCGACACAGACTATCTGCCGGATGAGTACCAGGCGTTCAAGGAGATCCTGGTGCAGGAAAAGGATATCTGGACAGACCGGAACATTCTGATCGAAGAAAATGGAAAATATTATATCAACCAGATGGAATTGATGATCTGGACCTATAAAAACAAGGGGCACAGAAACAACCAGATGATTCTCCAGGTGGGCCAGCCTTCGGATATGGTGCTGCTGGACCCGCCCTGTCTGCGTCACATCGATACCCGGGTCCAGGATGGAAAACTTCATTTTTTCCCCTATTTCAGGTCCTGGGATCTGTTCGGGGGGTTTCCTGCCAACCTGGCAGCCATTGAGATGATGAAGCAGTATTGCGCCCAGCAGATCGGAGTGGAAAACGGAGAGATCATTGCCGCATCCAAAGGCCTGCATATTTATGACTATGTGTTTGAAATTGCAGAGGCCATCCGGGGAAGAACCATGGATGAATTCCGGGAGATCTCCTGACAGCTTACAGGGCCTTTCTGATCCGGCCTGTAATACTTTTTTACATTTTTTGATATATTTGCTTAACGATTCCAGGTTAGGATCGGACTGTTCTGTTGCATGGTGCAGCAGCATTCTTTGATGTGAAACAGATGCAGGAGGTCCTGATGATCAGTAAAACCTATGTCAAACTGGTGCGATATTTCAGTGTCCTGATTATCGTCACCTGCCTGCTGTCAGTGGGCCTGTTTTTTCTGACCCTGGGCAAACCGCTGGCCAGTGATATTCACCGCCTGCTCAGAAAGCAGGCCGGGTATATTGCCCGGTTGACAGAAGAGCTGATCCAGCAGTCTGCATCCCTGGATGAGCTGAACCGGTTTTTAAAAATGACGGCCACCAGTTATGAAACCGGTATTTTTCTGTTTGACCGGAACCTGGAACCAGTTGCCGGGTTTGATGCCGCAACCACCGGTCAGATTGCCCTGACCGCTGACATGGCAGAGATGATCCGTGCTTCCGGAATATATGTTCAATCCTCCCATGGCGGGAAGCCTTTGATCTACGGCTGGCTGATGGACGACGGTAATGGCGCAGCTCCCTATCTGCTGATTTATAAACAGGTGTCCCAGACCGGTCGGATCACGGTTTTTGCCCTGGGAATGGCAGGTTTGTGCATCCTGCTGATTCTGGCCATTTATCCGCTGTCAAGACATTTCACAACCCCGCTGACGCAGCTGATCCATGCCCAGAAACAGATGGTGGCCGGCCGGTTTGATGCCGCCATTGACGTCAGCGGCAGGAATGACGAGATGGGTGATCTGCTCAACGGGTTTTTGTCGATGCAGCAGGCAATGGACACCATGATCGAATCCAGAAAAGCATTGCTGGCAGATATTTCCCACGAGCTTCGATCACCGTTGAGTCGCTTGAATATTGATGTGGAACTGATCCGGTCAGCCGCGCCGCCGCCGGAGATTGCCGGATATATCGATAATATTGAATATGAAATTGAATACATGGTCAGCCTGGTCAAACAGCTGTCTGCGTATTCCTCCCTGAGCCTTCCCGGATGCAGGATGAACATGGAACGGTATGATATCTGTGCAGCCCTGGCAGACCTTTATGGCCGCTATCAGGCGCAGGCAGCCCTGAAAGGGCAGACGCTTTTGCTCCAGATTCCAAAAGAACCTGTATGGCTGACAGCAGACCCGGTCCGGCTGACGCAGGTTTTCTGCAACCTGCTGGACAATGCCATCTCCTTTTGTGATCCTGAAGGTGAGATTGTTCTGGGATTTTCCCTGCTGGACGATGACCTTCATTTTTTTGTTTCCAACACCGGACCGCAGATACCAGTGGAGATCCGGGAAAAGATCTTTGAACCGCTGTTCCGGGCGGATACGTCCAGAAGCAGGAAGACAGGTGGTCTGGGTCTGGGTCTTGCCATATCCCGGCAGATTGTCCAGCGTCACAACGGACGGATCTGGTGTGAATGTGAAAACCATGTGACATGGTTCTGGTTTACCCTCAAGAAAGGAGATGGGTAACGCACAGATGCGTCCATATGCTTAAGCGTGGTGTTTGTGGCCGCATTCATTCACCCTGAGCCGCTTGCTCGATGTCCACAATCTTACGTTTCAGATAATCTTTGGACTGATAACGGGTAATTCCCATAATTTTACGGGTCAGCTCACCGATGCGGTCGACCTGCTCTTTTACGGTTTTCAGCGTTTCATGGTTTGGATCACAATCTTTCATGTCGGTGAGAAGGATTTCAGAGAGACCGGATACGACCTGTAAGGGCTGATTCAGCTCATGACAGACGGCCCCGGCCATTTCCAGAACACCTTTGAGTTTCTCCTGTTCCATCATTTTTTTCTGCAGGGCGATCATGCGGCATCCTGCATTGATTCTGGCCTGCAGTTCAGCATTGTTGAAGGGTTTGATCATATAATCATCTGCGCCGGCGTCCAGCCCCTGAACAATATCTTTGATATCGGTTCTGGCAGTGAGAAGGATCAGGTACAAGGGTTCTTTTCGGTTCTGTTTGCGAAGCCGCTGACACAGGTCAGTGCCATTGATCCCCGGCATCTCCCAGTCCAGGACGGCAAGGTTCGGTGCGTTGATATCCTGCATGATATCCCAGGCAGCATTCCCGTTTTCAGCTGTGATGGGTTCATGGCCCAGTTTTTTCAATATGGCAGATAAAATGCTGCGGGAGGTTGTGTCATCTTCAGCAATAAGGATTTTCATTGGTTTTTTTTCTCCGGTGTTTCCATGGCGGTTTTCAGTTCCTCAAAGCGTTTTTCCAATTCTGGTATCAAGTGAGTCAAACGGTTCATATCATCTGCTTTTGCTGCTTTTTCCATTTTTTGGGCAATGTGGTGAAAGGCACCGGCTGAAAGGTTTCCCGCTGCCCCTTTGATTTTATGCGCCTGAGAGCTGGCTTGATCTGCACTGGCCTGCGCAATAAAGGTTTTCATGGTGCGTATCTGAACCGGTATATCCTCTAAAAAGTCTTTGATAATGGATTCAGCCAGCGCATTGTCGCCCAGCATCCGTTCCAGAAATTCTTCACGATTAAAAATATCGGTTGAAAAAGAGATCGCAGGCAGAAGGTCTGCCGGTTTTTCCGGGATTGTTTTTTCAGCAGGGCCTTTGCCAAGCCATTTTGCCAGTTCGTTTGCCAGGGATAAGGGATCAACCGGCTTGGTTAAATAGCTGTTCATTCCGGATTCCAGGCACTTTTCCCGGTCTCCGGCCATGGCATTGGCTGTCATGGCAATAACCGGGATGGCATGATTGAGGACTGAAGATTGCCGGTCGCGGATCTGGCGGGTGGCCTCACAGCCATCCATAATCGGCATCTGCACATCCATCAGCACCAGATCATAGGGAAGTGATTCCAATGCGCGGATCGCCTCCTGTCCGTCAGCCACGGCATCGGCATTCAATCCCATTTTTTTCAGGATACCAAGGGCCACCTGCTGGTTGATCATATTGTCTTCAGCCAGCAGGATGCGTGCGTTGCTGTGGGCGAACCGGTTGAGGGCTTCAAGAACGGTGTGGCGGGTCGTGATGGGCTGAGACGCGGCTTTTCCCTCTTTTGCCAGCGCCAGCGACAATATTCCCTGGAGTTCCTGATGCCGCACCGGTTTGGTCAGATAGCCGGTAAACCCCAGTTCGGCAAAGCGTTTGACATCCCCCCGGATTCCCAGCGACGTCAGCATCACCATGCGGGTTTCTGCCAGACGGGGATCTGTCTGGATCGCATGGCCCAGTGCCTTACCATCCATACCCGGCATCTGCATGTCAATGACAGCAATCGCGAAAGGATCGTTTTTATCTGTCGCTCTGACGAGCGCATCCAGTGCTGACGGTCCGTCTTCTGCTTCATCCGGGCGCATCCCCCATGAAAACAGGCGCCTGAATAGAATTTCCCGGTTGGTGGCATTGTCATCCACGATTAATATCCGGACACCTGTCAGGTCAGAGGATGGAATGGCGATTGTTTTTGCCGCCGTTGTCTGTTTTTCCAGAACAACGGTAAACCAGAACTCTGATCCCTTTTTCAGGATGCTTTTTACACCGATTTGTCCTTGCATCAACTCAACCAGCTGTTTGGAAATGGTCAATCCAAGACCGGTCCCGCCAAACTGGCGCGTGGTCGAAGCATCTACCTGGCGGAATTTGTCAAACAAAAGATTGAATTTGTCTTCTGGGATGCCAATACCGGTGTCGCGCACGGAAAAATGGATCACGGTCCTGTCCGGCGTTTCAGATACCATGGATGCACGGATGACCACTTCCCCTGAAGCGGTGAATTTGATGGCATTGCCGGTCAGATTGGTGAGAATCTGGCGCAGTCTTCCAGGATCACCCCGAAGCAGGGTCGGCACCTCAAGGTCTGCGCTGCAGACCAGCTCCAGGTTTTTTTCGTGGGCTTTCAGAGCCATGGTGGCACCAAAATCGTCCAGTAAAACCTGAAGATCAAAATCGATGATTTCCAGTTCCAGTCTGCCCGCCTCGATTTTAGAAAAGTCAAGAATGTCGTTGATGATGGCCAGAAGCGACTCCCCACTGGTGCGAACAATTTCGGTATAGTGCTGCTGTTCATCCGTGAGTTTTGTATCCATCAACAGCCCGGTCATGCCGATGATCCCGTTCATGGGAGTACGGATTTCATGGCTCATATTGGCCAGAAACTCACTTTTGGCAATATTGGCCATCTCAGCTTCAGCCGCCATTAAGTTTGCCCGGGTGGTTTCAGCTTCAAGCAGCTGATTTGTTTCAAGAAGGTCTTTTTCAACCTGTCTGCGTTCGGTTACATCACGAAAGGACCAGACCCGGCCGATAATTTCCTGATCTGCCTTTTGCGGCTGGGAATACCGTTCAAAAACACGTCCGTCCAGAAGTTCAAGTTCATCAAAGCTTGTTTTTTCAGGATGATGGCAGATTTCCATGACAATGGAAAGAAGCGCCTCTGGCCGGTTTGTCTGGCGTGTGGCATAAGCGATAATTTCCCGTCCTTTTTTCATTTTTGCCAATTTTTCCGGAATATTCCACAGGGTGATAAATTTCTGGTTCCATTTTACGGGATTGCCTTTCCTGTCTTCGATGAGAATCCCATCGGCAGTGGCCTCCAAAGAGGCATTCAGCTGGGAAAGAGAGGTCTCCAGTTTTGTCTGCTGGAAGCGTATGCCTGCATCCGTGCGGCGCAGTAAAACAAAGAAAAAAATGAACAGCACCGCAAAAAGTCCCACGGATGCCCCGATGGCAGATATCATAAATTTCTGGTGGGCAATTGTCAGATCTGAAATATCCTGCATCAACAGCAGGTCTCCTACTTCAATTCCTGCTGCATCATAAAGGGGTACGGTTATGATCCGCCACCAGGCATTATGAAATCTGGCCTCGGAAGTGATTTTGCCATGCTGATGCCCTTTTTCCCCGACAAATGGCCCAACTTCGTCTGGAAGAGGGGAAAAGGTTGAATAAATGACAGCATCTTCGGGAAACCGGTTCCAGTCTGCCTCACGATGAAGCATGGCCATGCCGGTTTCCCATGCAGCCCGATTCAGGGCGCTTTTTTTAAGGGTCACTGCCAGGGCCACCCCTGTCTGCTGGTGAATCCCCGCAAGAATATCTTCGATCTCCTTGCCCAGTTCCAGATAGCCGATGAGCGTCTGGCCGTCAAAAACCGGCTGTACCACCCGCAGGGTGAACGTTCCCAATGGGCCGATTTCAATTCCAGCGGCGGTTTTCCCGGTATGTTCAGCTTCCAGTGCAGTGAA
>JAABSK010000167.1:0-2917 GCA_011390435.1 Desulfobacteraceae bacterium
TTTCCTGCCGCCCACCTCTCCTGTGGAACAGGGAAATTGGAACCGGGTCCGCAACTGATTTTCTGATGCTGAAAACAGGTACAGTGTCTGCGTCTTTTTTTCCACCACAATGGCATTTTCATTTTCCGGCAGCGCAATAATGGCGGCAGGCTGACGGGTGTCTGCCAAAACACCCGGAAGAAAAAAAAACAGCATCCACACATTTAACACTGCCACCAATGAGATCTGATTCCGCCACATCAACAATACATTTTCCATTTTTCGATTGATACCCACACCTGCTGTCATTTCGTGATAATCATATTAAGATGTTCATATGCTGCCCCGGAAGCCTTTCTTCCACTGGACGTTCTGAGTACCAGGCCGATCTTCAGCAGATACGGTTCCACCACATCCACCAGGGTGTCTGTCTCTTCCTGAAGCGTTGCGGAAATCGCCTCGATTCCCACTGGCCCGCCATGATAAAATTCTATTATCGTGTTTAGGTAATTTCTGTCAAGCGTCGTCAATCCCAGCTCATCAATCCCTTCAAGATCAAGGGCTGCCCTGACATTGTCCCGGGTGATCTTTCCGTGGGATTTAACCAGGGCGTAATCCCGTACCCGCTTTAACAGCCGGTTGGCAATTCTGGGGGTGCCTCTGGAGCGTTTTGCCAGCTCCAGTGCCCCGTCTTTGGAAATTTCGGTCTGTAACAGGGCAGCAGAGCGTTGAACAATGATCATCAGCTCATCTACGGTATAAAAATCCAGTGTCCGGAAAATGCCAAACCGGTCCCGCAGCGGGGAGGACAAAAGCCCCACCCGTGTTGTGGCACCGATCAGAACAAAGGGTTTGAGGCGATACCGGTGGCTTCTGGCGTGGATGCCCTTGTCAAAAACAAAATCAATGGCAAAATCTTCCATGGCCGGGTACAAAAATTCTTCAACCACCTTTGGGATGCGATGGATTTCATCAACAAAAAAGATTTCACCCTCTCCCAGATTGGTGAGCATGCCGATCAGATCGCCACCTTTTTCCAGGGCAGGGCCTGACGTAACGGTCACTTCTTTGCCCATCTCATTGGCAATGATATGGGCAATGGTTGTTTTTCCAAGACCGGGCGGCCCGTGGAGTAAAATATGTTCCAGGGATTCGTTGCGCATTTTGGCTGCCTGGATGGCAATTTTCAATGTTTCAACCGTGTCGATCTGTCCGATATATTCAGCAAATTGTGCCGGCCGCAGGGACACAAGCTCCACTGACGTGTCATCAATGGTCCGGTTCGATGTGACAATCCCTTTTTTATCAGAGGAATAGGAAAGAATATTGTCTGTCATGTTTTGTGTTTCTCCTGAAAAATTTCATCAAACAGGGATTCCGGCGTTGAAATATCAGGATTGCGGGCCAGGGCCTCACTGATCATTCGCCTGGCAGAACCGGTTGAATGCCCCAGCTGTTCCACCAGAACGTCCTGGACCTGTACGGTAATGTCCTGGCGTTCTTCAAAGAGGTCTTCCTCGGCAGCAACCGGATCTGCAGAACCGATTTTCACGAATCTTTCAACTTTTCCGTGAAGGGTGGCAATAATCTTTTCAGCGGTCCGTTTGCCAATGCCGCTCAGGGTACTTAAGAACTGAACATCTTTTTTTTCAATGGCGGCAGCAATCTCTTCTGTCGGGCAGGTCATTGCTTTTACCGCCTTCATGGGGCCAATGGCATCCACCGTAATAAAGGTTTGAAAAAATGCTTTGTCTTCCCGGGTTTCAAATCCAATCAAAACCGGTTTTGGCTGCCGTTCGGTCTGATGATAATAAACATATAAACAGACATCCCCATCGATCATCCCATTTTTGGATTTCAACTTTTCCAGCATCTGGGGGTTGAGCAGTATCTCATATCCCAGACCGCCGACCAGCAGAAGAATGCTGTCCGACTCCATGTGAAGAAGTGTTCCTTTTAGATATCCGATCATAATGTTCTTTGCAGTCTGAAATAACCGGCAAGCGCAAGCCCAAGCGCATCTGACGCGTGAAAAGGCCTTATCTCGCCGTCATGATTGATCAAATTCCGGACCGCTCTTTCCATCTGGTATTTGTCAGCTCCGCCATTTCCGGACACAATTTTTTTTGCTTCCCGAACCGGGATCTCTTCCACATCAAGCCCGGACTGGCAGGCAGCAAGAAGCAAAACGCCGGAAACCTTTCCCAGAAGGATGCCGGATCCAGGATATTTTTCAAGAGAATAAATATCTTCAATCACAACGCGGTCCGGTTGCTGCAACCGAAGGAAATCAAGAATTTTGCTGTAAATGGTATTCAACCGGGAACAGATGGACTCTGATGCCGGGGTTTCAATACTGCCGAAGGCATATCCTGTAATCTGCCGCCGGGTTCCTTCAATCACCCCGATACCGGTTCCTGCAAGACCAGGATCAATGCCTACCACTTTTACCATCTGCGTGACTACTCTAACTGCTTTAATTTTTCAGTGGCATATTTTGCTTCGTCTGAATCCGGATGCCGCTTGATCAGTTCTTTTAAAATCAAACGCGCATTGGCATTTTCACCCAGCTGGGAAAATGCATATCCCTGTTTCAGTCTTGCAGCAGGCAGCTTGTTGCTGTCCGGATATTCCTCAAGCACTTTTTGATACTCCAGAATCGCCTTTTCAAACCATTTCTGTGCATAGTAACTGTCTGCAATCCAGAAGCGGGCATTATCCGCTTTGTCAGATTCCGGGTATCTGTTGATAAAATTTTCAAATTGAATCCGGGCGTTTTCCCTGTCCCCATCATCAAAAAGTTTTTTTGCCAGGTCATACAGCTGCTGCTCAGGGTCCTGAACAATGTCATCATCCTGTACATCGGCTGCTGCCTCATCGGTTGTCACATCCGATGACACAGACGGCTCAAACCCCATGTACTTTTCAATGGCCAGAA
>JAABSK010000167.1:2927-6415 GCA_011390435.1 Desulfobacteraceae bacterium
CCCATCATCAATAAGTTTTTTTGCCAGATCGTACAGCTGCTGCTCAGGGTCCTGAACAATGTCATCATCCTGTACAGCTGCTGCCGTATCATCCGATGACACAGACGGCTCAAACCCCATGTACTTTTCAATGGCCAGAATCTTCTCATAATTTTTTGATACTGCCAGATCAAGGCGATTGATCATTGTCCTGATTTCATCAATCTGGGTGGCTTCCATCTGTTCCGTCGCATGGACAATTTCCTGAAAACGTCCCTCAAGGCCCTGAAATTCCGCTGCAAGGGTTTTCATTTCATATCTGAGTTCCGCATATTCCTCCCGTGTCAGCAAATGACCTTGATCCATCCGGCTGACAAGGGTTTCAACCGTATTTTTCAGCTGTTGCCGGGCTGACTCGTTCTGGCGGCTGGATTGACGGTTGTTTTCCATCTCAATGGCTGCCACACGGTTTTCAAGCGTAACAAACCGCTGGGGTTCAACACACGCGGCAGAAAACAAGCAGACAAGGCACAGTGGCAAAAAATAAATTGTTTTCATAACCTGTACGACTCCACGTCAAAAAGAATACAATTCAGGTACAAAACCGCCATGCAGACGTCTTGTACCTGAATTGCTGTGAACAGATTCTGTTTTCAGTTGTCTTACTGAAGCACAAACTGGGCACGTCTGTTTTTCCGGTATGCTTCTTCAGTGCCAGACGTATCCAATGGTTTTTCTTCACCGTAGCTGATGATATCCAGACGGGAAGCTGCCACACCCAGGTTTACCAGATAGGCTTTTGCAGCGGTTGCACGGCGTTCACCCAGGGCAAGGTTGTACTCAGTGGTGCCCCGCTCATCACAATGGCCCTCGATCAACACGGAAACACCTGAATTTGCCATTAACCATGCTGCTTTTTCTTTCAGCAGCTGTTTGGCCATCGCTGTCAGGACATCACTGTCATACTCAAAATGGATGTTCTGGTTTTCAAACCGGTTTTTTGCAGCAGCAGCCTTTGCCTGGGCAAGTGCCCGTTCTTTTGCCATCTGCTCATCAATGGAATCAGCTTGAATTTTTCCATCCTTTGCCTTTGCTTCAGCATCCACACTGGCCTGATCCTGTATGGAACCTGCATCAGTGACAACTGTCTTTTTGGCACAGGATACCGTTAGAAAAAGTCCGGCAACAGCGATCGCCAGCAACACGTTCATCCACACATTTTTTTTCATCATTTTTTCCTCCTTGTTCAATTGGTCAAATATCTTTTATGGGTTTATTCTTCAGCTGTGTCTGGAGACGACCAGTCCGGCTGTGACTGTTTGCCAGGGGCGTCAAACAGGGGTCGCTGGTCTGTTCCAGACGCATTCATCACAAATATTTTCGACATACCACCTTTCCGGGTGGAAGTAAATGCCAGCATACTGCCGTCCGGCGACCAGGATGGGTCTTCATTGTCCCCTGCATTCATGGTCAGCTGAACCGGCATGCCAGAGTCAATCTGCATGACAAAAATATTAATCTCATTTCCGTCAATACCCACATAGGCAATCCGTCTGCCGTCCGGCGACCAGGAAGGTGATGTGTTGTTTGCGCCTTTGAAGGTCAGCCGCTGAGCGTTAAGGGTCTCCAGATCCTTGATGTAGATCTGGGGCGTGCCGGAACGCTTTGATGTAAACGCAATTTTTTTCCCATCCGGTGAAAAAGCAGGCGAAACATCAATCCCCGGGCTGTTGGTCAAGCGTTTCACAACATCGCCCTTCAACGTCAGCAAATAAATTTCCTGATCCCCTGAAAAGCTTAATGCCGCCGCAAGAAGATCCTTTCCAGGCATCCATCCGGGTGAGATGTTCATCCCCTTATAGTTGATCACAGCGCCCCGTTTCTCCGTCAGGTTCCGGATATAGATATCCGGTCTTCCCCGCACGTACGACACGTAAGCCAGCCATCGGCCATCTGATGACCATGCCGGAGAAATGGAAATATTTTTGTGGGATGTAACCGGCTGAATGTTTTGTCCGTCAAAATCACAGGTGAAGATCTCTTTGTGCCCATCTACGGTAGAGACAAATGCAATCCGGGAATCAAAAACACCTCGCTGCCCGGTCAGGGCAAAAGCGACATCGCCGCAGAATCTGTGAATCATTTTCCGGATTTTTGACCGGGGACCGGTATACCGGTTGCCCACAATCAATCGGGTGTTAAACGTATCAATCAGGCGAAGCTCAAGCATGATACTGCCGTTTTTTTCCAGAATTCCACCGGTAATTAAAAGCTCAGCACCAATGCCGGTCCAGTCCCTGAATTGAATCTGACCCAGCTCAATACCAGTCTCTGCAGGATTTGAAAGAAATGCTACCGGATTCATGGTTTTGAGATATCCGGTAAAATCCAAGGCCTCCTCTAAAATCGATTTGGCAGTTTTTCCATCCCGAATCTCTTGGGCATGGCCGGTAAGCGCCTTGAATTCCGTAACCGCAACCGGGGTTTTGGTCACAAACGGATTGCTGATATTAATATAGGTAATGGCACTGGCATCTGTCAAAAACACACAGACACAGAGCATCACTGACACTGCAGCAAGTTTCACGATTTGAAAAATATTATTCACCATAGCACCATACCATAGTCTTTTTAGGAGACAATTGAAAGTATTTTTACTTCAACCCCTTTGGCGTAAAAATCAGGCCCAGATCATATGACGGCATTCCAGCCGGAAGAGGTGGCAGTGGATTGATTTTCATCACTGCTTTTTTGGCAGATTCATCCAGATACCGGTTTCCGGATCGGGTTTCATAAAAGATATCACGAATTTCGCCGCTGGCCAGTATCTTGATCAGCAGTCGGACTTCAAGCCCCTGATCCATGCCGGCAAAGACGTCTGTATAGACCCAGTTCTGCTGAATTGCTGACTGAATCACCAGATGATACAGCGTTAAGGAATCCAGGCCTTTCTGCCGCCCCTTGCCCGCAGCAGTCCCTTCTGGCTGGCCTGCCGTGGCAGGGCCCTGCTCCCTGACAGTCTGCTGAAGCCGGCTGAGGGCCTGGGCAATTTTATCTTCAGCAGAATCTTCCGAGGGGCGCGCTGCTGCGGTTACTTTTTCCGGTTCCGGCTTCTTCTCAGGCGGGTTTTGTTTTACCGGCGTGTCTTCCGGGATCTTTTGAGGTTCCGGAGCTGGCTTTTCTTCTGGTTTTTTTTCTGGTTTGGCCTTCTGCTGTGCCACCAGCTCTTTTAAATTCTTTGGTTTTGTTTTCAAACTGATGTCCGGCTTGACATGGGGAATTTTTTCAGGTTTTGGCGGCGCTGTGTTCGGTTTTTGCAAAACAGCTCCCTCTGTTGCCGCTGCACTGGGCTGCTCGTCTGTTTCAAGGGCAGGTGCCGGTGCAAATGAAACCAGATCCACTTGAATTACCGGAGGCATGGGCTTTGGAAAAGAAACATCCTGAAAGATCACCATGGCGCACAGAACCCCTGCATGAATCACAAGCGAGAGAACAAAAAAGACAATCCC
>JAABSK010000016.1 GCA_011390435.1 Desulfobacteraceae bacterium
GTCTGATGGTGGTCCAGGCCACCTCTCCGTATCTTGCCAAAGAAAGCTATCTGTGCATTGGCAGAACCATCCAGAGCGCTGATCTTACCATTCTGCCCTTTCATGAAAATGTGCCCAGTTTCGGAGACTGGTGGTGGTTTCTGGCCTGGCATGACAATATTGATGCCGCAAAGATCACCCGCAAGATAAATCAACTGACCTTTGATGTTCCCACCCGCTACATCACCCCGGAAGTTTTCAAAGCAGAACTGGTTTTTGGTAAAGGCCAGCTTGAAACCCAAAATACACAGATCAACACCCTTCTTTTTCCGGTACTGCTCAGCATATACAACCACGAATCCTGGCTTGTGGAATAACAAAACCGCCCAGCCACTCTCCAATGATTCTGACACAGAAGGAGCGATTGACACGTTGAATCATTGATAACATATGATGCGATCAAAAAATTTAGAACAAAGCTGCATCGCTGATTCCTGCCGCGATAAAAAACAACATCGACAGATTGATCATCAGAAAAGCGCTGGCATGGGAACCACGCTTCTGCCGTGCCATAAAAATACCGAGCACCCCCACAACCCCCAGGGCATTACCTGCAATGGCCACAGAACAGGCAAGACTGTTGATGGTATTGCCCAGCAGTACCAGAAACAGGGACAGACTGTAAAGGCAGGTCCAGATCAGTACCTGCAGTTTCAATTCATCAAATGAAAAAAGCGTAAAAAAACTGGGGAAAGCTCTGGATGATCTGCCTGGGATACAGTGGGGTCTGTGCGCGAACAACAGGGCAAAAAAATGAGGAACCTGCCAGAGCCCGAAAACCGCCATGATGAGCATTAGATCCATTGACAATGGATTTCGGCCGGCAGATGTCCAGCCGATCAGCGGCGGGAGCATTCCGCACACAGTGCCGGGAAAGATGGCCAGCAGGGTGTGTTTTTTTAACGGGGTATAAAGCCCGTTATAGCAGACCAGGGCCAGGACTGCAAATCCTGACGCTGCTACGCCGCCGGTCGTCCAGATACCAGCCAGGCCTGTCATGATCAATACCGCAGACAACACTGCAGCATGGGTCAACGGCACTTTTTGGCTGGCCATCACCCGGTGGCAGGTACGCACAAAACACCGGTCATAGGACCGGTCCTGGATGTTGTTCAGCACGCCAGCTCCGCAGGCCAGGACAAACACGCCTCCGCCCACGCCAAAAGAGGCTGATGAAACTGCCTGCTGCGCCAGCACATGGCCAAACAGTGCAGACAGTCCGATATAGAAACACAGATGGCCCTTGATCAGCTCAAGACAGGATGCCAGACGGTCTATCAATGCCCGAAAGCGTCTCTCGGGGAAAAAAAAGAGGGGATTACCACCCATCATCCTCATTAATCCATTCTTCATATTCTTCCTGGGTCACCACCCTGACCACTCCGGTCATTTCAGCATGGCCAGTGCCGCAGAATTCCGTACACTGGAAAAAATATTCTCCCTGGGTTTCTGCCACAAACCAGGCATAGGTGTAGATCCCCTTGACTGCATCCACCTTGATCCGGAAAGCAGGAATAAACAGGCTGTGGATAACGTCAGCAGAAGTGATGTTCAATTTTACTGGCGTGTTCACCGGAACACGGATCTCGTTTTCCGTTTCCTTTCCGTCAGGATAATAGAACAGCCAGGAAAACGACTGGGCAACCGCTTCGATTTCCAGGGCCCCTTCAGGGACCGTCCGAAGACCGATATACGCATTCCAGCCGGAGACAAACATGGTCAGGGCGATAAAGGAGGGAATTACAATCCATACGGTTTCAAGCAGCAGGTTGCCGCGAATATCCGACGGCACAGGATTCCGGCTTCTGCGGTATCGGATGACAAACCAGATCATGACCAGGGTGACGGCAAACAAAAAAACAAAGGAAAAACCAATAATAAAATAAAAAGATCTGTCCACCAGCATTGCTGGGTTTACCATATCACTCATCGTTTACCTCATCTGAATGCAACATCCCAGAATGTAAAGCTGATCATGATGCCGAGAAAAAAAATCGTTCCAAGAAATCCCCACACCAGTAATTTTCCTTCATAACGCATATGCATAAAAAAAAGGAGAACCAAAGCGCCTTTTGTTGCGGCAATAATCAGGGCCATCCAGACATTGAACGCACCAAAATCAAGATAGGATACCCCAAGGGTGATGCCGGTAAGCCCGAACAGCGCCAGAAGGACCATCAGCAACGTCTGATATTCAATGATGTGAGTGCTCATTTTTTCTTTTTCCATGGTGCAGCCTCCTAAATCACCAGATAGAACAGCGGAAAAATAAAAATCCAGACCAGATCGACCAGATGCCAGTAAAGGCCGGCATTCTCAAGTATGGCAAATCGCCCGGCCCTGACCTTGTGTGTCAGGACGGCCACAAGGGCAGCCAGTAAAAAGAGCATGCCGATAATGATATGAAGCCCATGCAGGCCGGTAATCACGTAATACAGTCCAAAAAACAGATTCTGGCCGGACGGACCATCAATGAGTAATTCTGAATTGGGATAGATCCCGTTGTCAATCTTGTGTCCCCATTCAATGTACTTGTTCACCAGAAAAACAGCACCGCAGACCAGGGCAGCACTGATTCCGGATATCACCACAGTTCTCTGATTCTTCTGAACAGCAGTGATCGCCGCGGCCACAGCAAAGCTTGAGACAAGGAGCATCAGCGTATTAAACACACCAAACAGGCGGCTCAAGGATTTCCCCCCTTCGACAAAATCAGCGGGATACCTGGAAAAATAAACAGCATACAAAACAAACAGAGCGCCAAACAGAATGATCTCTGTGTAGAGAAACAGCCACATCCCCAGTTTTTTCCCGGTTTCATCTGTATGGGTGCTCATTTTTTCTCCTTTTCCGGTTGGGCATACCGCTCAACCACACCGGAAAAATCATAGGGATAATCCAGCACCACAGGATCGGAAAGAAAATTGTGAAGTGGCGGTGGAGACGAAGTCTGCCACTCCAGAGTGGTGCCGCCCCAGGGATCAAAATCCGCGTCTGCCGGCTTTTTAAGGGACAGCAACAGGTTGATCATCATCGTAAAAATCCCGATAATCATCAATGCCGCCCCAAACCCGGCAAGAAAATTTCCGGTTTCATACTGGGGCAGGTAATCATAATATCGCCGCGGCATCCCCTGAAGCCCTAAAATGAACATGGGGACATAGTGAAGCATGAATCCACCGGTCACCAGAATGGCGCTGATATAGGCAGTTTTAAAATGATACATCCGGCCAAACATTTTCGGCCACCAATAGTGCAGTGCCGCAAAAAAAGCAAACCCGGTACCGCCGAACATGGTGAAATGGAAATGGGCCACCACAAAATGGGTATCATGCACATGGATGTTCGGGCCTGCCGCCCCCAGTATCAATCCGGTCAATCCGCCCACACAGAAAAGATAAACAAAACACAGCGCAAACAGCAGAGGCGGCGCCATCTGGATGGATCCCTTATACAGGGTGGCCACCCATGAAAAGACCTTAATGGCAGATGGGATGGCAACCACAAATGTCAGAAAGGAAAACACGAAAATAGCGGTGTCACTCATTCCGCTGGTATACATATGGTGAGCCCACACAAGCGATCCTGCAATCGCGATACTCAGCGACGACACCACAATGGCTTTATACCCGAAAATGGATTTTCGTGAAAATACCGGAATAATTTCTGAAATCACCCCCATTCCCGGCAGGATCATAATGTAAACAGCCGGGTGGGAATATATCCAGAACAGATGCTGATATAAAATGGGGTCGCCCCCCCTGGCCGGATCAAACAGCCCCACGCCCAGGTAGCGTTCCACCATCACCAGGACCAGGGTAATTGAAATCACCGGTGTGGCCAGCAGCTGAACCCACGAAGTGGCATAAAGGCTCCATGTGAACAAAGGAATCTGCAGCCATCCCATTTCAGGTTTCCGCATCCGGTGAATGGTGGTGATAAAATTCAGTCCGGTGAGCATGGATGCCATGCCAAGGACAAAGGCGGCAAAAACTGCTGTGGACACATTGGTGTGGGTTGAAATGGAAAACGGGACATAAAACGTCCATCCGGTGTCGGGAAATCCATCGGAGAATAAAGAGACAATGGCAATGATGCCCCCGGTCATATACAGATACCAGGACAAAAGATTCAGCCGCGGGAAAAACACATCATCTGTGCCGATCTGGATGGGCAGAAAAAAATTGCCAAAAATTGCCGGCAGGGCGGGGATGATAAATAAAAAAATCATAATCACCCCGTGAAGGGTGAACAGAGAGTTGTAGATTTCCGGCCGGACAAACGTTTCTCCAGGAGACATCAGCTCCAGCCGGATCAGTCCGCCCAGAAGAACCGCCAGAAGAAACCAGAACAGAATGGAAAACAGGTATAAAATACCAATCCGTTTGTGATCAAGGGTGATCAGCCAGGATAAAATCCCCTTGAATCTTGCAGGTGACGGGGTTTGAAAAAATGATTGGGTCGCATCCATAAAAGCCTCTCAACAATAGATCCGCATCCAGTGCAGGGAATCATATCTGTCCGGTGTATCACGGGACATTTGTGTCTTTTTTCTTCCGGCTGTTTTTTGACGGATATACCAGAAAAAGAATAAATACTGCCAGCAGAAGAAGAATCGCCGCTCCAATGATTCTGAACGCTTTGAACACATAAGTTTTTTTGTGTGGATCATAATCAAAGCAAAAGGCCAACACCCCCCGCTTGATGGACAAGCCGGGGGTTCCTTTTTCTGCCTCGCTGATGGCCATGCCCAGGTCAAAGGAAAGAAAATTGGGACCATAAAGATACCGGATAATTTTCCCGTCTGCCGCAAGGACGATCAGCGCGGAAGGATGAATGTACAAATGGTCTTCTTTTTTGATAAAATAATACCCCAGAGAGTCGGTCAATCTGCGGATATTTTTCACATCACCTGTCAGATAGAACCAGTTTTCAAGGGGAAAATCCCGGGTGATCAGATTGGCATAATTCTGCCTGGATGTCCTGGCATGGGAAGCATCTTCCTCATCGGCAAAACTTAAGGTCACCACATTGAAATCTTCTCCCGGCACCTGGCCAACCTCATTCAAGGCTCTTGCCAGGTCCGCCTGAAGGAAATTGCACACAGCCGTGCACATGAAAAATATCGGCAAAATCACCACTGGCCGGGAAAAAACCGTCTCAAGATGAACGGTTCTGCCGTCGGCATCTGTAAACACCGTATCAAGCGCTGCAAATTCACCAAGGCGTTCTTCAACAGAGACCTTCTGTGCCAGGTCCGGGTCCTGCTGCATCTGTGCCATCACATCATTTGAGTGATCGTGCTGCTGCCCGTTGCCGCCACCTGAAGTTTCAGCTGCTGCCCATAGAGGGCTGATCAGCACGCCTCCGGCCAGCAGCAGAAAAACCAGGAAATACTGTCCATATCCCCTGAACATTATTTTATCTTTTGAGCTTCACCGGTGGAAAGATCAACATCATAAACCGTTCTGTATGGATGGCGGGTTTTGAAAGAGTCTCTTCCAGCACCGTATGCCAGCATGATGCGGTACATTCCCTCAGGCCGGATGGTTTTATCATATTGCTCTGTTGCCGTTAAGGGCAGCGTGAACGAAATGGTTGTGACGCCGTCTTTTTCAGTACCGGAAGGGTTCAGCACGTTATTTGTACCGCCCAGCTCTTCATCACTGCTGTGGCCCCTTTTCCGGTCGCCGTAATGATCCTCTACCTTAAACTGATCACCTTTTACAGCACCGATGATGATATCAGCGCCTTCCATGGCATCTTCCGGATCAAACCCGACAGCGACCCATCCAGTGGTTCTGGCCGACATCTGAACATGAATCCGGTCTTCCTCAAGCGTCCATGAGAACTGCATATCCTTGACCTCAAGTGTATGCTGGTAATCACTGGCACAGGCTGCCATCGGCAGTGCCAGTGATAAAAATACCGCGAGAACGAATATCAGATTGTTTTTTCGCATTTTCAACAACTCCTTTATTATTTGTGTTAAATCTTATCCATACTGGAGTTCGCCACCAGAGAATCCAAGCCCGACAGCGATGAATATCATTACAATGTAAAGCATGGTTTTTCGGTCCAGCAAAGGGGTTTCCGGTTCATCCGTAAACGCAATCGTTGCCATGATAATGGTGAGAATAAGGGCCAGCACCATTTTCAGGACAATTAAAAACTCCCACACGCCCCCAAACGTATGTTGCCAGTCAAGATAACCGGTAAAAACAGTGGGAAAGATACCCAAAAGCCCCAGGATGACACAGTGGTAACCGGTCTTTGCCAGAAATCTCAACCGTGGCAGAAAAGAAACCAGACGAAAAACAACTGCTCCCATCACCATCCCCATGGGAATATGGGTCATTGCAGGATGTAGCGGATGCGTAAAACCGATGGAATTTAAAAACTGAAAAATAGCTTCTGTCATGTGATCACCTTTAATAAAATTGTGGTTTAGTGATACTCAATATTAATTGAAGCAAATCCCGTACCGATCTTTATAGATACGTTTTCGCCCTGAACAAGTCAAGAAAATTTACCGGAGAAATTTCATTGGATCATAAAAAAGTTAGCCATTCAAAACTTTTTTTTGTTGACAACTCAAAAAACAATGGCCATGATAAAGTTAAACGCGAAATAACAGATTGGCCCTGGTGGAAAACACCAGATTTGATGAACCGTAAAAACCTCCTTAAATGAACATTTATTTTGCCTCTCAAACCATCTGCTGGCTGGACTTGCTGTCTGGCCGGCAGATGGCGTTTTTTACGCCGGTGTTGAATACAGAGAATACTGTCTGGAAATGGCCACCAGCTCACCGGTTTCATCCCACAGCTCACCATCTTCTTCCACCAGCCCGCTGCTGATAAACCGACTTTTAAAGTACCCTTTCAACACAGCAACATCCGGAATTTTCCGGACATTGACAGACAATTCAATCGTGGGAACCCAGGCTTTTGCGCCGTAAGCCACAAACACCGGTGGTGGAAAAGAATCGGCAAACAGAAGAATGGCTGGAATATCCAGTTTTCGTTTCTCCTTGAATCCTATCCAGCCTTTAAATTCCATGGGGCGGCGATACTGCCCGAAATACCATTCAGCACATGACGGGTCCAGCCACAGATCAATCTTCTTGGACAATGAATTTTGAGGTATCACCGGCACTTTGACGGAAGATGCCCTGTCTGCCAGTTCAGGCGGGCCGCCGTCATATTCTGTGGGACCGGTTTTGCTGATGCCGCTTGAAAAGGTGCCCATGGCCCGGACTTTTTCAACATTGTCCTGCACCAGCCGGGCCATCAGGCGGGTAAAACTCGCAGATTGATTCATCACTTCAACATAAATCACCGCTTTTCCCGGCTGACACCGGGCCATATAATTGGCTGTAACAATCGGGGTATTCTTCTTATCGGAACAGCTGAGCATGGCATTGGATATCACCGCCATGACATAGCCGCCATTGGGGGTATCGTAAATTGACCATTGATCAGACAAAGAGAGGCTGAACACACCATCAGCCTCCTGATTCAAATCAAGTTCCGCATCAAATGTGTGTACCAGAGGATTATTCATTGCTTCCTTCCACAATTTCATATTGAATTTGTATTTTATCCGCATTCAGCAGTTTCAGTTCACCAGAATCCAGGGCAATCGCTGTTTCAACCGTTCCAGTCCCTGGTGTCTGTCCGTCCAGGGCAATCGATTCAGTAAAAAGGGTGGTCATCTTTTCCAAAGCTGAAGCACCACCCGCAACCCGGACAGTCGCGGGAACAGGCGTGGCCGAGCGCATGACCAGGCCGTCAGGCAGTTTTCCTGTCCAGTGCGGCTGGACAGGAAGCGTTTTTTCCATCCGGATATCCAGGAGGATTTCCATCTGTGACGGCTCAATGGTCTTCAGACGAATGCCAGGGGGAAGCGAAATATTGTCCGATGTCAGAAACAAGCGGTTCTCACCAACAGGAAACCGGGCCAGATCCATCTTCACTTTGATCTGTTCCGCCTTTAATGCCGTGATCAATGGACGGGTTCCGCTGACCAAAAGGGAGACCTTTGAAACAGATGATGAGAGAATCTCCATATTTTTTCCCGGCAGCATGAATTCCACAGGGACTTCATACGTGGCAAGGGTCTCCATTCCTTTGGAAAAACTCATCCAGATGCCGGTGGTACACGCCAGACTGATGGCAGCAGCAACAATCAGTTCGATCCACTGATGACGCAATCCTTCTGTCCCAGACTCTGTCAGCGTGTGTTCGGTTAACAGCTGTTTCAGTTCCGACCGGCCAAAAACCTCATAGATCTGATTTTCTCTGAACGCTGTAACCGTTCCCCTTTCTTCTGAAACGCAGATGACCAGAGCATCGCTCACTTCGGTCAATCCCATGGCTGCGCGATGGCGGGTTCCAAAACGGGCCGGCAGATCCATCCGCCTGGACAATGGAAGAATCACCCCTGCCTGCGTGATCTGATCGCCCTGAACAATCACGCCACCGTCATGCAGTGGATTGTTCGGCCAGAAAACACTGATCAGCATCTCTTTGGACAACCGGGCATTGATCTCAAGCCCGCTCTGGACAACGTTGTCCAGACTTTTTTTCATGGGCAGCACGATCAGAGCGCCGATCCGCTGCTGGGCCAGCTCAAAAACGCTGTCCACAATGCAGTCCAGCGGTGTATGAAACTGATGCCTGGGAATCCCCCACAAAATCGATTTCAGATCCTTGGTTTGCAGGACGCTGGAAATTTCATTCCGGAAAACAATGACGATGACAAATGCGGCAGCGGCAATGACCCCCTGTATGGCCCAGTTCGTAACGATGAGACCAAGGGGAACGGCAGCCCGGCTCAACACCCAGAGCAGACATAATCCCAGCAGAACCCGGATCACATTGGTGCCTCTGAAAAGCACATAAAACCGGAACAGGATATAGGTATTCAGTGCAACATCTAAAAGATCCTGCCAGCGGAGCCCTGAAAACAGATAAAACAGCGGGTCCATACCTGATTAATCCGCAATACTGAATCGAAGTGTCTGTAACCGCACATCTGTTTCGTCTGTGATGTCGACCCGCCAGGGGCCTTTGTCTTCATCACGGATCTTGATACTGCTGAACGAGGCCCATTTGGGCGGAGAAAGGGTCAGTCTCATGGTGAAAATCAATTTGTCCCGTTTGTACCACTTATGAAAGATATGGGTTTTGGTGAACACTGGATTAAAATTGGAATAGCAGAAAATTTCACCATGGGATATGGAAAAAACCACTGCCGGATTGACCGGCCTGAAATTATGGATCGTCTCGCACATGACCGCTTCTGCCAGCACCATGGCAGAAGGGATGCCATTTTTTGACGGGCTGGCAGATGCAGTGGAGATTGCTGTCGCACACAAAATCACACCCGCATACAAAAGAAGCAGACAATAACGGCTCTGGGATTTTTTCATCCTGTTATTATAGCGATCCCCAGGCTTTTTTCAAGATAAAAAAAGCAGGCTACCTGGAATCCAGAGCAGGATTGAACACAGCGTATGCGTGCAAATTAAACTTGACTTGACCTGCTGATTGACTTACACCATCATAAACAAATGCATAAACAGCTATTTCAACAGATTTTGATACTGACAAGGAGGGCCGATGAGAGCCAAAAAATATGTATTATCAGAACAGGACATGCCACGACAGTGGTACAATATCATGGCAGACATGCCCACCCCCATGGAGCCGCCGCTCCATCCCGGAACCGGCCAGCCCTGTTCGCCGGAGGATCTTGAACCGATTTTCCCCATGTCCCTGATCGAACAGGAGATGAGCACCCAAAGATGGATCGATATTCCGGAACCTGTCCTTGAAAAATACACCATCTGGCGCCCGTCCCCCCTTTACCGTGCCCTTGGACTTGAAAAGGCGCTGGGCACTCCTGCAAAAATTTATTTTAAAAACGAAGGGGTCAGTCCCGCAGGAAGCCATAAACCCAACACTGCCGTTGCCCAAGCCTATTATAATATGGAAGCCGGTACCAAAAAGATCACCACGGAAACCGGTGCAGGCCAGTGGGGAAGTGCGTTGTCCATGTCCTGCGCGTTCTTTGGCATTGAGTGCAAGGTGTTTATGGTGAAGATTTCCTACAACCAGAAACCCTATCGCCGCCTGATGATGGAAACCTGGGGTGCCAATTGTGTGGCCAGTCCAAGCACGGAAACCCAGGCGGGCCGGTCCATCCTTGAAAAAGATCCTGACTCTCCCGGGAGCCTTGGCATGGCCATCAGTGAAGCGGTTGAAGCAGCTGTCACTGGCGAAAACACCAAATACGCCCTGGGCAGTGTTTTAAATCATGTCATGATCCATCAGAGCATTATCGGTCTTGAGGCGATCAAACAGATGGAAATGGCCGGTGATTACCCGGATATCATCATTGGAAGTGCCGGCGGCGGCAGCAACTTTGCCGGTCTTGCCATGCCGTTTGCCAGAGATAAAATCAATGGAAAAAACATTGATATTATCGCGGTGGAGCCCACCTCCTGCCCCACCCTGACCCGGGGGCCCTTTGCCTATGATTTTGGCGATACCGTTCAGATGACTCCGCTGCTGCCCATGCACACCCTTGGTCATAATTTTGTCCCTGCGCCCCTTCACGCTGGCGGACTCAGATATCACGGCATGGCCCCGATCGTCAGCCAGCTGGTTCTGGACGGCATTGTCCGGCCGGAAGCGGTCCAGCAGATGGAAACCTTCAAGGCAGGGCTCACCTTTGCCCGGTCAGAGGGATACATCAGCGCACCGGAATGCAACCATGCCATTGCCATGACCATCAAAGAAGCATTAAAGGCAAAAGAGGAAGGCAAGGAAAAAACCATCCTTTTCAACTGGAGCGGGCATGGGCTGGTGGATCTGCGGGCGTATGAGTCCTACTTCAAGGGAAAGCTGTCTGACCATGATCTTCCCCAGGCCCAGATTGATGCTGCGCTCAAAGATCTTGAATCGTTGCCCAAACCCAGGCAGGCCACATAAACCGCCTTTTTTTCAAATGCACCCTGTGCCGTCATCCTGGCTGAATCACCAGGATGACGGCAATAAACCCCATAAGTCTTCTGAATGATGATGCATAAAAAAGAAAACACCCCGAATCCTTCCTGCGAACCACCCTCAGATGCCACCACAATCCGCTGCCCACGGCTTGGCCACCAGGTGGCTTTTTCCTATTGTCAGAAAGAAAATATGGGCCTGCCCTGTTTTAAAAGCCTTGACTGCTGGCACAATCAGTTCAATGTCCATGCCCACTTAAAAGCACGCTTGACTGACCAGGATTTTGAAAAAATCTTTGTTGCACCGTCAAAACCCAAACTGTTTTCTCTGCTGGATCTGATTGAACAGGCAAAAAAACAGCAAAATCCACCAAAATGATTTACCTGAATCAGGCACAGATCCGGTCGGACCAATTTCCAAACACAGATTTTTACCCGTTCAATCTCTCGGTTTTTCATCAAACCGGTGGTGTGCAGTTTGATCATGCCGTAACTTTTTTCACCGGAGAAAACGGTTCAGGCAAATCTACCCTGCTCAGGGCCATTGCCAGCCAAAGCGGCATTCATATCTGGGACAACGACGCAAACGTCCGGTGTGACAACAACCCCTATGAAACAGACCTGTATCAATTTATCCGGCTTCAATGGCAAAAAGGGCCTGTGAACGGATCTTTTTTCAGTTCCCGTATTTTTTCTGATTTCAGCCGCAATCTTGAAGAGTGGGCGTTAAACGATGCCGGCATGCTGGATTATTACGGCGGGAAATCCCTGATCACCCAGTCCCACGGGCAGTCACTCATGTCCTATTTCACAAACAGGTACGCCATCAAAGGCCTGTATTTTCTGGATGAACCGGAAACAGCCCTGTCTCCAAAATCGTTGATACAACTGGTCAATCTGCTGGCAGCCGTTGGAACCCACGGCCAGGCTCAGTTCATTGTTGCCACCCATTCTCCGTTTCTGCTGGCCTGCCCGGAATCGACCATATACAGCTTTGATACAACCGGTATCTCGACGGTCCCGTACAAAGAAAGCGAGTATTACCGGCTGTATATGGATTTTTTACACCATCCGGAACGCTATATTACATCAGGCTGATGTGTTACGGGCCTGATCCATGGCCTTTTGAAATCCCTCCAGAGAGTCCGATATGGTTTTTTCAGGAACCGCGTAAGACAGCCTGAAAAATCCCGGGCCGCCAAATCCTGTTCCTGGAACCGCCAGGATCCGATGTTCCTTTAAAATCCCGACAAAGGCGACATCATCTTCCAAAGGACTTTTGGGAAACAGATAAAACGCTCCCATGGGAACATCAAATTCATACCCTGCTTTTTTCAGGCCATCACAGAACATGTCCCGGCGATTTCGATAGATCTCAATATCCACACTGACGCCTTGAAGCCGGCCGATCACCTGCTGAAAAAGAGATGGCGCATTGACCACCATCATGGTATTGCTGACCCCTGCAGCACCGGCAATGAGTGCAGCATCTTCCGCCTCAGGATGAATGGCCAGATAACCGATGCGCTCCCCTGCCAGGGACAGTTCTTTGGAATATGAGGTCAGTACAATCGTATGGGGATACGCATCAAAAACAGACGGAACCTCCACACCATAGGCAATTTTACGGTATGGCTCGTCTGATATCAGGTAAATCCGGCGCCCAAAGGCCTGGCTGGCAGAAGACAATATTTCTCCAAGCCGGGCCAGTTCCTCTTTATGATATACCACACCAGTGGGGTTGTTGGGTGAGTTGATCAGTACCACCCGGGTATGGCGGTTGATGGCCGCTTTCAGGGCATCCAGGTCCAGATGAAAATCGGCAAGCGTGGGAACCGGTTTTAAATTGGCATTGGCAATAAAGGCGTACTGATCGTAGCCCACAAAATAGGGTGCCGGTACCAGGATCTCTTCACCTGGATTGACCAGTGCCCGCAGTGTATCATTCAATGCACCGGCTGCTCCCACCGTCATCACAACCAGTTCAGGGGTAAGATTGACATTGAACTGGCGGTTCAGATAATCTGCCACAGCCTTCCGGACATGGGGATACCCGGTGTTGGGCATATACCCGTGGGACAGATTGGTGCTGCCAAGCAGCTCCAGAAGGGTTGCCTTGACCTGAGGGGGGGGTGGGACATCTGGATTTCCCAGTGAAAAATCAAATACATTCTGCGCTCCAAACTGCTCTTTTAACCGGATCCCTTCTTCAAACATCTGTCTGATCATGGATGCCGATTCAACCATTTTAATCATTTTATCTGCAATTGGCATATACATTTCCTTTCACAATTGAGTGATCCGCGTACTTTTCACGCCTGAAGACGGTCAGGCAGACCCGGCTCTCGGGCATCGCCGACGTGTTACACAGGCGACAAAAGCCAGTCAAGCGCCTGGGCTTTTGTCCGGAACAATTGAAGCCTTACCCGGTTCTCTTTAAGGTCCCCGAAAAGAATAAACAGCTTCAGCAGTGCTTCAGTCATTTCATCGGATGCCAGGAGCGCAACTTTTGCCCCAGCCCTGTTCTCATCAAACCGGGAAGAGAGATCTGAAATCTTTTCAACATCTTCGCCTGAAAAATCCCATACCTCTGCCCGGGTAAAATCCCATAAGGCATTCCGGGTGGGCCCTGCTGCATGAAACGCCGTGATCACGGTGATGAGTTCTTCTGGATCAGAATGACCCGTAACCGTAAAAACGGTCAGGTCATTTTTGATGCTTTGAGTCGATTCAATGGGCATTAATCCTGCGCTCCCTGCCTTGCAACCTGTTCCTGCCTGAAAGGCACCTGATACTGAAAAGAAAAACTATACCAGTTCATGCATAAAGGCAAGTGTGTATCCAGATCCTTTTGTATTTCTCAAATTGGAATTTGCAAACCTCAAGGATATCATGTAAGAATAAATGAAAAAAGCGCATCGCGAACGGATATTAATATGAAAAACAGATTCAATCTGCCTGAAGCATCAGATATTAAAAAGATTCTAAAACTGGACGGCACCACTCTGCCCAGTTTTCCCCAGGTGGCAGCCAAACTGATGGAAGTTTCCAAAAGCTCATCCGCATCGCTGCAGGATCTGTCAAAAATCGTGGAAACCGATCCGGGAATTTCTGTCAGAGTACTGGAGCTTGTCAACTCTGCCGCCTATGGAATGAAACGGAAAATTACGGCTCTTTCCGAAGCGGTGGTCTTTTTAGGTCTTGATGAAGTCAAACGCCTGTCTATTGGCATGACAGTTTTTGAAAAACTGTTTAAATCCGGCCACACCCGACAGTTTGACCGCTTGCTGTTCTGGCGCCACAGCTTGAGTGTGGCAGTGTTGAGCATGGAGCTGGCGAAAAAAATTAAATATCCAGATCCGGAAGAGGCTTATATTGCAGGCCTCCTCCATGATATCGGCAAAATTTTTCTGGATATCCAGGGCATCCGAGACTATGGCAGCTTCATCCAGGAGCTTTCAGCGTCTTCTGATCTTGTCATTGAAAAGGAGCGAAGCGTTATCGGGCTGGGCCATGATGATGTGGGTGCGTTTTTTGCGTCATTATGGAAACTGCCGGAAAACCTGGTAATGACGATCAAATATCATCATCAGCCGTTTGAGCACATGGGTTTCAGCCCGGAAAAAAACAAGCTTATCGCCATTGTTTCCATGGCCAATTTCCTCTGCTGGACACAGGGCATGGGATCATTTGACTTTATCCGGCCACCGATCCTGCCGCCTGAAGTTGAAACCATTCTTCCGCCGGATCAGATCGACATTATCCAGTGCATTCAGGCCATGAACGTGGAAGTGGAGAATATTTCAAAATTTTATCATTTTGCCTTTCCCTCTGCTGCTGAATTGAAAGAAAATCTGTTATGGGCCAATCTGAAACTATCCAAAGCCAACACCCGGTATTATTACCATGATGGCCCGGCCATTGACAAACCAGATCCGGACACAACCGATCACCTGCCTTTTGATGTCAGCATTGAACTGGGCAAACCCCTGTCAAAAGCCAAAACCGTCAAGGAAGTGCTTGATATTGTCATGTATCAGGTGGGGTGCATTTTTCAGCCACTTCACTGGTCGATCCTGCTCAAAAACCCCAAGACAAACGATATGGTGTTCTCGGTTGTTGTCGGCACCAATAAAGATAAGCTTCAGGGTGCCCGGCTGCCAAAGGGTGAAGGCATTGCCGGATACATCATGGAAACCGGGCAGTCCGTCATTGTTGAGGATGTCAGCACCGATCCGCGGTTCAGCTCCCGGGTCGATACCTATTCCGGGTTCAAAACCCGGTCGATTATCGGCACCCCCCTGAAAACAGATGATAAAATATTCGGTGTCATCGAACTGATCAACCGGATCAATGATGACCGGTTTTCCGATCAGGATCTCAAAATCCTGTCCACTATTGGCGAATACGCAGCCATTGCCATTGAACGCTCCTATTACAACCAGGCATTGACCACCCTTGCCACCAGAGACGGGCTGACCGGACTTAAAAACCGGTGGAGTTTTGACCGGGCCGTGAGCAACAAGGACGATGTACTCAAACGCTACGGCACGATTTTCTCCATGCTCATTATCGAAATTGAACGATTTGCTCAGATCATTAAAAAGGAGGGTGCCGCCGCAGGAGATGACGTTCTGAAAGGTGTCGCCCAGGTTCTTGACCAGACCAAACGGCGTGAGGATGATCTTTTCCGTTATGGAGAAGAAACCTTTATCCTGCTGCTGCCCCAGACATACTCTGAAGGGGCGAAAAAAACAAAACACCGGATTTCAAAGGCATACTCCCTGTCTGCAGCCCAGCAGACTCATATCCCAGCCAGCATTACCATCTCTGCTTACACTGTCAGTGCCTCAGATGCAAATCAACTCAACGCGATGGTGAAAGAACGGCTGTCCAAATCCAAAACCCCTCCAGAAACTGAAACCATGGTCAATCAGATTCAGGATAATCTTCAGCCCATGATTGAATCTGAGGCCCGGCAAAAAGCCGATGACGCAAAAGGCCTTCCTGCCGGAGGCAAATCTGTATCCCTCGGGGGAGAGTTTGTTCGCCTGAAAACCCGGGAATCCGGTCATATCCGCATTGAAAAACTGTCCTTGACCTTTATTGGCTTCCGCATTTCAAGATCCCACCGCATACAGATCAATGATTTTCTGGACATCCAGTTTACCCTGGATAATATCAACCGCTCCCTGGTCAAGCGGCGGACCGTGGTAAGAGACATCAAGGGGAATTATATCCATGCCGATTTTTACAATCCCCCCCCGTACGCAAAAGAACTGGGATTTTATCTGATGAGCTGATCTACCGGCAGGGTCAATTCCCTGATAACGGGCGTACCATCCGGGAAATTCGATTGGAAAAGATCGCCTCCAGCAATGCATCCCCCAGTCTTCTGCTTTGATCAACAGCTTTGCGCCAGTGATATTTTCGCTCCTGGTCCCGCCCCTTGAATGCATAAAAATCCCTTCGGTCTGGAATTTTTTGAAATGGCAGGGTTTCCACAAAAGCCCTTGACGGCGATATCAGTACCACATTTTCCATGTTCCCGTTACTGGGCTTACGCTTCAACGGCTTATCAAACCAGCCGGGTGTGATGGTGTCATAAAAGTGGGGATAGAGCACCAGATTGTCCGATTCCGGCAGAAACGGGATATCCAGATGATAATCAAGAATTCCGCCGTCTCTGAAAACACCTGGCACGCCATGGATATCTGAAACACCTGGCATGGCAAGAGGGATCGATCCTGAAGACAACAGTGCTGTTTTAAAATTTTTCACCGTCAGAGAATGGCGTGCCATTGGAAACTGATCCATGCGGGAAAAAGGCGGCGCCCCTTCAGGCGAGCAGAACAGCGCCCGGTGGAAAAGGAGCTTGAGTGAACTTCGGCTGACCAGGTTCAATCCGGCGGCAAGGGCCATTGCCCCCCACTGGCAAAGGGGGTGATCACTTGTCATCGGGCCTTTACAGCGGCTGGACAGAAAATTGATGCGCATAAACGGATGACCAAGCAAATCTTTGATCTGCCGATCATCAATATAGGCATCCAGAATCCGGCGGGTGCCGTCTGCAATTTCGGCAGGCGAGGGATTCAGTGAATACTGCTGGTCAATATATGCGGTTTCCAGCTGCTGGATCGCTGTCAGCGGATCCGGCTGGCAAAAGGCAGCCATCCGAAACGCGCCAATAGACGTTCCCAACAAATAAAGCGGATCTTTTCTTCCGGAAAAAAGGGACACCAGCGCTCTGTCAATACCGGTGAGTACCAGAAATTTTGCAGAGCCGGATGCCCCCGCAAGCACCTTCACCCGGGATATCTTAAGCCCCTCATCCTGTATGATCTGGATCGCCCGGGTGCCGGCGCGTATGGAGAGCAGTTCAATCATGGGTGTTTGCTTACCAGAAAATTCTCAAAGAATCAATGTGCCATCCGCGATAAAACCAAAAACGGCTGGTGTGTGGCACCAGCCGTTTCCAGAAAAGGAAAAAAGATAAAAACCTGTATTTTTTTGAGTTATTTCTTGAAAATATTAAAAAGCAAACTGCATGCCAGACTCCTTTTAAATCTTCTTTTTATTTCATAAACACCTCATATTACAACAGATTTTTATTGTTTCATTTATTTTTCATTCCCGTTCCGCTGCGGGTCACCCGCCTGAATCCCATCCATTGCCGCAAAAAAGTTCAAGATATTGAACCCCTGAAAAACCGCTCTGCTGCACAATATCGATAACCGGCTTTATTTATTGAGAATTCTGATTTTTTTCCGGGGTTTAAAATGATAAACCCCACCGACTGCCCGCTGGCAGCCGGTGGGGTTTTGAGTTGTCCTGTCAAATACGAATCAGTATCGGTACGTATCTGGCTTGAATGGACCTTTTACGGGAATCCCCAGATAATCCGCCTGTTCCTGGGTCATCTGGGTCAGGTTCACAGAAAGGTTTTTCAGATGCAGCCTGGCCACCTCTTCATCCAGCTCCTTGGGCAGAGTATAAACTTTGGCCTCCAGATCTTCTTTTGCCAGTTTGATCTGGGCCAGCGTCTGGTTTGAAAAGCTGTTACTCATGACAAAGCTCGGATGCCCTGTGGCACAGCCCAGATTCACGAGACGGCCTTCTGCCAGAACAATGACGGATCGACCAGACTCGAGTGTCCATTTGTCCACCTGGGGACGGATATTGATCTTTTTGGCTGTTGGATTTTTATCCAGATAGCTCATTTCAATCTCATTGTCAAAATGACCAATATTGCAGATAATGGATTCATCTTTCATCTGCTGGATATGCTCGCCTTTGATCACATGATAATTTCCCGTGGCAGTGACAAAAATATCGCCAATGGGTGCTGCCTCTTCCATGGTGACAACACGGAAACCTTCCATCGCCGCCTGAAGCGCACAGATCGGATCGATTTCCGTTATCAGTACAATGGCACCGTACCCTCTCATGGAAGCAGCACAGCCTTTTCCAACGTCACCATACCCGGCAATCACAACGGTTTTACCGGCCAGCATCACATCGGTCGCTCTTTTAATCCCGTCTGCAAGAGATTCCCGGCAGCCATAGAGATTGTCAAATTTTGACTTTGTCACTGAATCGTTCACGTTGATGGCTGGAAACAGCAGTTCTTTTCTCTCTGCCAGCTGATACAGCCGGTGAACACCTGTAGTGGTCTCTTCTGAAACTCCGCGGATATTTTTTGCAATCCGGGTCCATTTTTCCGGATCCTGGCTGTAACTGACCTTGAGCCGGTCCATCAGACATTTTTCATCATGGCTGTGGGTGGGTTGATCCAGCAAAGACGGATCCTTCTCAACTTTAACCCCCTGATGCACATACAGTGTAGCATCCCCGCCGTCATCCACAATCAGATCCGGTCCGGAGCCATCCGGCCAGATCAATGCCTGTTCTGTACACCACCAGAACTCTTCAAGGGTTTCACCTTTCCAGGCAAACACAGCGGCAGAACCTTTTTCCGCGATTGCAGCGGCTGCATGATCCTGGGTGGAAAAAATATTACAGGTTGCCCAGCGGATATCTGCACCCAGTTCATAAAGAGTATCAATCAGCATGGCTGTCTGAATGGTCATATGGAGACTTCCCATGATTTTAAGACCCTGAAGGGGTTTTTCAGGGCCATATTTTTCCCTGATGGCCATCAGGCCCGGCATCTCTTTTTCTGAAAGCTGCATATCCTTGTGGCCTTCTTCTGCAAGAGAAATATCCTTGACCTTATATTTCAGTTTCAGGTCACAATCAATGTAAGACGGGTCTTTAATTGCTTCTAACATGTTCAACTCCTTTTAAATTCGGTTCACACTAAATATCAAAATATATTGATATGTTGTTTTCTGACAAGAATACAGGGATCGATATACAATGTCAATAAAAAAAGCTGTGGAAACATTTCCGATCATGTCTCCACAGCTTTTGACGCGTTTCAAGGCAAATGCCGGCTGAAATCAGATACCGGCCAGATTCCTTATCTGCTCCGCTTTGTCTGTCCGCTCCCAGTAGAAATCCGGATCTTTTCTGCCAAAATGTCCATAGGCAGATGTCTTCCGATAGATGGGCCGGAGCAGATCCAGGGTTTGAATAATCCCTGCAGGCCTTAAATCAAAAACTGTCCGGACAATTTCAGCGGCCCTGGCCTCTGAGATTTTTCCGGTTCCCATGAAATCCACCAGAAGCGAAACCGGCTCAGCAACACCAATGGCATAAGCGACCTGAACCTCACATTTGTCTGCAACACCTGAGGCCACCATGTTTTTTGCCACATACCGCCCCATATAGGAGGCGCTTCTGTCAACCTTGGAAGGATCTTTTCCGGAAAAACACCCCCCCCCATGGCTTCCCTGTCCGCCATAGGTATCCACAATAATTTTCCGACCGGTGACTCCGCAGTCCCCCATGGGGCCGCCCACAACAAAACGTCCGGTGGGATTGATAAAAAAACGGGTGTCCCCATCCATCATCTCTTCAGGAATGACTTTTTTGATCACTTCCTTGATAATGGCAGACTTCAGATCATCGTGGGATATGTCCGGGGAATGCTGAGTGGAAACAACGACCGTATCCACCCGCCTGGGTTGTCCATCAATATATTCAATCGTCACCTGGGATTTTCCATCCGGCCGGAGAAAATCCAGTGCTCCGTTTTTCCTGACCTGGGCCAGACGGCGGGTCAGCTTATGGGCGTATATGATGGGCATGGGCATCAGCTCAGGCGTTTCATTGCTGGCAAATCCGAACATCAGTCCCTGGTCACCTGCGCCCTGTTCTTTAAAAAGACCAGCCCCTTCATCAACCCCCTGGGAAATATCCGGAGACTGCTGGTCAATACTGGTGACCACCGCACAGGTCTGCCAGTCAAATCCCATGGATGATGAATTATATCCGATCTCTTTGATGGTATTTCTGACCACCTGGGGAATATCCACATAGCAGTCGGTGGTGATTTCCCCGGCAACCATTGCAAGCCCTGTTGTCACAAGGGTTTCACAGGCAACCCTGCATTTTTTATCCTGGGCCATGATGGCATCAAGAATACTGTCTGAGATCGCATCTGCAACCTTGTCCGGATGGCCTTCGGTTACGGATTCAGATGTGAACATAAAAGATTTGTGTTCTGACATTTTTTTAAGACTCCTTTATCTGCCGATGATCATATGTTAATATTGCCATTTGTAATTTTTATTAAGGCATTTCATTAATAGGAGTTTATTTATATTTTGTCAATGTTACCGTGCGCTGGCTCAGCGATAAATTTCAAAAAAGATAAAGGACTTGACAAATGGTTCACATTTTTGATCGTCTGGTAACATTTTAACCTGGCACACATGATACGCTCAGTGTACCAGAACTGTCTGATTGGAGGGACATATGACACACCACACACACCGGAGAATTACCGGAATCGGAAACACGCTTGTCGATATTTTAATCAATGAAACAGATGCATTTTTATCTGCCCTGGGCAAAGAAAAAGGCGGCATGACCCTGGTGGATCATGCGGATATCCAAGCCATTCTATCAAAGACGCTCAGCACGCCCGCAGTCGTTCCAGGCGGTGCTGCATGCAACACCATTGTCGGTGTTGCCAACCTTGGCGGAAAAGCACGGTTTATCGGATGCAAAGGCAAAGATGAATTCGGCAGGATTTTTGAATCCGAATTGATTCGAAGCCAGGTGGAACCGGTGATCTCCCTTGGCCTGTCTCCCACAGGAAATGCATTGTCCGTGATCACACCAGATGCACAGCGCTCCATGTTCACCTATCTTGGCGCATCAGCCGAACTTGATCCATCCGGTATCGTCCCGGAAATGTTTGAAAATACCGCGATCGCTGTTGTGGAAGGATACCTGCTGTTCAACCCGGATCTGATGATGGCTGCACTGAAGGCGGCAAAAGCAGCCGGTGCCATGATTGCCCTGGATCTGGCCAGTTTTGAAGTGGTCAACGCATCAAAGGATATCCTTGAAACCATTATTCAAAACGATGTGGATATCCT
This sequence comes from Desulfobacteraceae bacterium, assembly GCA_011390435.1. The sequence continues at coordinate 21,565 of JAABSK010000016.1, forward strand.
GATCGCCAATGAAGATGAAGCGTTTGCCTATACCGGCCACCGTGACGAGACAGCTGCACTGGAACATCTGTCCCGGCATGTCACCTATGGTGTACTGAAATTAGGGGCAGACGGCAGTTATGTCTCACACAACGGCACCACCACGCGAATCCAGGCGCATACAGGAAAGCCTCCGGTGGACACCACAGGTGCGGGCGACCTCTGGGCAGCAGGTTTTCTCTTTGGCCTTGCCCATGACCTGAGCATTGAAAAAAGCGGAGCCCTCGCCTCAGCCTGCGGTTATGAAGTCTGCCAGGTTACCGGCGCCCAGATCCCTGAATCCGGCTGGGAAAGAATCCGGCAGTTGATCTGACCCCCTTTGACCTGTCTGCAAAAGCCAACTGGAATTTATTCATTGACCCGTTCAGGCCAGCCATTGGCCGCCAGGTATGCAGCCAGGTTTCTGGGCCGGTATTTTGAATCATTTTCCCACCGGCGTTGTACGGTACTGTGAATCAAAACCGGCCCTTTCCCATGGTCGATCGGCCGGTAAAACCGGGATTTGGAACGGTAAATATGGCGCCGGGAATTGTGCAGCGTTGCATCACACCGGCCATTGAGACTGTCTGTCAGGTGGGACTCCACACTCAGTCCTGCCTGGACAGCCTCGGCCACCATCCAGCCCAGCGGAATATCTGACAGCAGTCCACCAGTTTCTTTATCCGGCGCATAGCTGCCGCCGATATTGCTGTGGGCGCCGGCAAACCATACCTGTTTCAGATCAAGACCCGGACGTGGATCCCACACCGTGGGTTCAAAATCCGACCGCAGTTCATCAATGGCCAGAGCATGGCGTGCAATGCGGACATTCGGACCCAGTTTGCTGTCATAAAACTCATCTTTTTTATCCAGCAGCCCAAGAAAGGAAAAAGGGATCCCCAGAGCACCGACGGTGTCCCATACTCCCACAAAAGCCACGTCACACCTGTCGTGGGAATATACTTTCCGAAATGCCAGTGATTTTTCACCCCTGGGCGCACATGCCTTTGCCGGGTTTTTATAATGTTCAAAAGCCGCTTCGATCAACCGCGCATCCGGTCGTTTGAGGATACCGCAATTGTAAATCAGACCACACAGGCTCCGCACCGTGTAGGCACCGCGGCTGAAGCCGAACAGAAACAGATCATCGCCAGGTTGAAAATTTTGAACAATATAACGGTAATCATCCATGATGTTTTTGTTCAACCCTTTTCCGGTTGCGCCGCCAATGGCGGCATCATAGTAGGAGCCGATTCCCCAGTCATAAAACACCTGCTGGGGAACCCCGTCATTGCCCATCGGAGCAATGGCCCGTGCCAGACGCAATACATTGGTTGGAAAATCTCTGGTTAAATTTCTCTCCGGTCGGTTCCAGGTGCCGTCAGCACAGATGATCATCCGTTTTTTCATTTGACAGCCTTTATGCGATCGCCTTAATTCCAAAATGCTTTGCTGTTTT
>JAABSK010000168.1 GCA_011390435.1 Desulfobacteraceae bacterium
CGCCGCCGGCAGCGGTGAAATAACCGCCGTAATTCATATAGTTGCCCGTATGGGTGGAGGCACCATAAACCCCCAGTCCATAGGCTCCGGCCGCGGTGAAATGCCCCCCGTAGTTGGCATGGAGGCCGGTATGGGTGGACCTCCCGTAAACCGCCCGGCCAATGGTACCGGCAGCCAAAAAATAGCCCCCGTAATTGGCATCGTTTCCGTCGTTGGTGGCGGTGCCGTAAACCCCGTAACCATAATTACCGTCTGACGAAAAATATCCGCCGTAGCCAGTGCCGCTGTTGCCGAAGACCCCGGTTCCGGAATGGGTCACCCCGGCCACACCATGCCCGGTATCGGAAGCCCCGCCCACACCGATTTTTTTCACCGGAAATCGGGTTATGGAAGAACCCGGGCCGAACCCGGGGGCACCACCGAAAACCCCCATGACTGGATTGACCGCCATGGGATTGCCGTCAGCCGCGCCATACAGCCCCACAGGGTAATTGCCAGGGGACGCATCAGCCATATTGGTCAGGCTGAGGAGGCCCCCGTTGTTGTCCGACCCGGTGTAATTGATAGACCAGTCTATTTTGCCGGCCGTGACCGCACCCGGGGCCAGGTCCGCTGCAGTGATGGAGTTATCCAGAATTTTACCGCCCGTCACCGCATGGTCCGCCAGATGAGTGGTGGTGATACTGTTGCCGGCAATCATGACGCTGGTAACGGCATTGGCCTGGCCTTCATTCACATACACGGTATCATGTTCATGGTCTGTCAGGGCAAAAGCGCCGGCAGGCTTGCCTTCCAGGGTATCGGCATCCCCGGCTTTCAGGGCATAGGCCACCGCGGTGACCTGCTGGCGGGGTTTCAGGGTTTCCCAACTTCTTGAATCATGATTGTAGACCGCTATTTCCAGAAAGACTTCGCCTTGGTCAAACATGCTGGTATCAAGGGGAAAATGTTTTCCCAGGTGGACATTGAACAGTCCCTGCAATACGGCAATCTCCTGTTCCTCACCATCATCCGGATTCCAGAGCTGGTTACCGCCTGTTTCGGCATCATACAGATAAAAGCGCATGGTATAGTTTCCGTCGGCAACCGGTGCGCCGGTGCTGTCATCCAGCCGGCCCTGATAGTTGACCAGGCCGGGGACCGCCCCGAATACAGGTGTGGTAAAGGCTGTCATCACAAGAACGAACGTAAGGACCATACCTGTCAATTTTCTGCATTGCATGGTGTTTTTCTCCTTATTCAGATTGTTATTGAAAACTCAAGGCATCAATCGAGGATCAACTGTCCCCCGTTGCGGATGATCATCTCCCCATCCACGAAGGCGGTGGGAAAATTCCGGTTGGCATTGTTGGAGTAAAGGATAATCCGGCTGATGCTGCCATCCCCGCTGGTGGTGCCCGAAGAGGTGATGCGCAGCCCCTGGTGGAACTGAATTTCCACACCGGCATGAATGGTCAGGGTCCGGCCGGCGGGCACCGTGACGTTGCAGGTGACCCAGTAAGGCCCGCCGCTCACCGTCAACGGTCCCCCGAGCCCGTCATATACCGTGCCGCAGAGCTGGGTGTAGGCTTTTCCCCTGAATCCACTGCACTCACTGCCGTTGACCGAGTTGTTGTTGCCGGTGGAAATGGAGTGCATGATGTTGAAGGTACAGTCATTCCGGTGCCCGCACCCCAGCACATTGTGCCCGTATTCATGCACATAGACATTGCCCTGGACCCAGTCCTCCACAATAAACCCGAAGGCATCACACTGGCCGCAGCCGATGATGGAGGTGTTGAAGCTGCCGGCACAAAAATCCACCGCATCCACCACCTTGGCCCGGTGGGTGGTGACATTGAAAACGGTGTTCAGTTCCGCCTGGGTGGTAATCACATCCAGGCCGTCCCCGGTCGTGCCGAAAGTACCCAGGGCGCCGCTGCGGAAAAACCGGGCCGTACAGGGCACATCATCGGTGCAGTCATGGTTGTCATATTTCATGCGCTCATTGACATCAGTCATGGCATTGTCAAAGTCTGCAGCGGTATAGCCGGTGGTTTGAACATGCCGGGTCACGGTAAAAGGCACCCAGTCAAGGGCTTTGGCCATTGCCGGAATCATCAGCATCACAGCACCCAGAAACAGGATTTTTTTCATCACAAGAGTCCTTTTATTCAGGATTCAGTTCAGTTATTTTCTGCTACCATTTGGGATTGAGCACGGCGGCACGGCCTCTGGATTCCAGCCGCTCCATCAGGGCCAGGGCCTGGGGCACCGTGTCTGTCAGAAAACGTCGGGGTTCTTGTTCACCTTTTTTGACCGCTTCCAAATGAAGGGTCTGGAGCAGCTGCCGGGCTTCGGGCCGGCCGGACACCCCCAGTCCCATCACCGCGTATTTCGCCACCAGGTCATTGACAGGTTTGCCGCGGAAGTGCCACCGGATGGTGGAGGTTCCGGAACCGGCAATGGTATCGGCCAGAAAGGCAATGGATCGGTCCCCGCCGCCGGCGGCAATGCATCCCAGGGCATAGGGGACACTGAGCAGCGCCCTGAAGGATGCCCCGTCCACCTCCCCTTCCGCCCGCTCCAGAAAATCAATCAGCGGGTCAACCGCTGACGGGTCTTCAATGAATCCAATGGTGACGATGATATTGGTCCAGTAAATTTTTACTTCCGGGTTTTCCAGCAGTTCAAGCAGGTACGGCAGGGCTTCGGATCCCAGCGCATGGGCCTCTGCATAGGGAATGCCGTCCATGTAGTGTTTGAATACCAGGTCGTGGACCCGCCATTGGATCTCATCCTGGCTTTGCGCCAGGCTGCCGGCCGGACAGGCGATCAACAGCAGCGACAGCATACATACGGTTGCAGCAAGCATTTTCATGGTTTCCACCTCTCCTTTAAACACAATGACACCGTTTTTCATGATTTTGAGTGTTGCAGGCGCCTTTACCGGCAGCCCTGCTTGCCGAATTCAGAGGCAAACCGGCCCAGGTCCGTGGCATCAAAGGCACCGGGGTAGCCCAGAATAAACAACCCTGCATCTTCCCCGTCCACATCCCCGTCCACATCCAGGTCCCCTAAACAGGATGGGGTCTGCAGCGCATACATAAAGCCGGGATAAAGCAGGTATCCTGTGGAAGCCGGATGATCCTGCTGCCATGAGATGGTGGTGGGCTGACCCAGTACGGACTGGACACCGAATCCCGGTGAGGCCATCTGCCCGCCCCCCCCTGACATCACCAAGGTGCGGATCTGAAAATTGGTGCTGCTTATGGTGGCCCATACCCCCATCGGGATCACCACAAGAATGACAGCCATTACAAAAGTTTGTTTTTTCATACAGGTCCTCCTCATATAAAGGTTTCGCATGTCTACCATTTCAAAGGAAGTTTTCGGGCCGGGGCGACCTCTGCGAAGGTATTTTTTCTGTGTCGTTATCGACTCGTTGATTTCAAAACACAATTTCCTGGTGGGCTTGCGCAGAAGTTAGAACCAACTCCTTGACATGACGGGGAGTGTCGCCTGTCATCGGCAACGGGAAAAGATAGTATCCTTTTTCATGATCGATAGCAGCCCGGGTTTCATGCGAGGCAGCCTTGCAATCGGCGATGTACAAAAAATAGGGGTTGCTCAACCTGACGTCAGTGGCATCTTTTTCGCCGATCAGCCAGCCTGTAGCCTGCTCAAGAACCGTTTTGTGTTGGCAGGCCCAAGATTCCATGCCCGAAAAATGATGAGTCAACGAATGCAAAACATCCCGGCCGGTAAGAGTGCCGGCCGGGATTGCGATATTGAATTGAGAATATGAAAGACTTGCCAACTTCGCTGCACCAACCAGCCGAGCCATCAGGTAAAATCTTTTGCCGGCTCAAATCTCTCAGATCGATGAACTTATACTATTCCTTTTTCTTCTTATCGCTGCCAGTCCCACCAAGCCGGAGCCCAGAAGCCAGATTGCCCCAGGAACTGGCACCGGGGATGATACCACTTGGAAAGCCAAGTCGAACTCTGATAGTGAGCGCTGTTCTGCGTAAGGAGGTGCCTCTACATATCCTTGCCCAGTAATCAGTTGCCCATCGGCGTACCTTTCAATAGGATTGTATCCTTCCCACCAGACCTTTGCAAATCGCGAAGTGCTCATTAAATAAAATCCATAACTTGTCCCGGCCGTAAAACTCACATCACTTACATCGAGAGTCAACATCCCATCCGACCCCACACTACTCGTCCCTGACGCAAGTACTGAACCACCCAATTGCAACTTCATTCCGACATTACCGCTACCCCAGTCTGGGTCAACCCATGCATAGATGTATGCATAGTTTTCGTAATCTGTTTCTGCCTTGAAAGACTGGCCGATATCATAATAATCTATACTCAAAAACATGTTAGAATACGGCTGTGCAATATCTGCCTGAGATTCTCCTGCCAATATGAAGATCATCAAAAATAAGCCAACGATCAGATTTGTTCTTCTTTTATCCATGGTATTTTCTCCCCATTCCTTGGTGTTTTCTCCTCATTCCTTCCTCGTTTCTTCGATTATCCACTCGTTTTTATCACCTCCTCTCAAAGCTTTCCGCCTACGCGCCGAGGCTACTTTCCCGCTATTGGTGGAGCTGACCCGCAATCACTTCACCGATACCGAACCCGATTTGGCTTGGAGCTAAACACCCCAAGCCTGTCATCATACCCGTGAACACATACCGAAAACTGCTTGACCAAGGGATAGGGATAAAACTTGCTTTTTGCTAAAGAACGTATCGAAAATCCCCAAAGTTAAAAATATTAATCCTCCCCTGATACAAGAACGACATGTTGTGCTCGTATCAGAGATGTCAATTTAAGTCAAGATAAAAATCAATACCATTCATCAAAAACCGGAATCCGGTAGTCTGCCTCATCGCAGACCAGTTCAAGGATATAATCAGAAACTTTTTGTGGCGGATCATGTTTTCGGTTGTCCCAGATATCAAGATGGCGCAATATTTTTTTCAATGACATCAAAATCTTCGATAATGGAAATGCGTTTAACACCCTCAATTTTTATATTTTTTTGGAAAACCAGGAAGTTGCAAAACTCAAATCCAGCAACCTGAATGAGGTCCTTGGTTATTTTGATGATTTCACTCTGGATTTTGGAGAATGGACCGAACTGCTGGTAGGAGACTTCCTTGATTTGAAAATACAGATGGACTTCATTTTTGATGAGTTTGGGGAAGGATTCGCCTTTGATCTGATTGCGGGCAATTCTCTCGTCGGATCCAATCCGGCTCCACTTCCGTCCAGCTTTTGGCTGTTGGCATCTGCTGTCCTGGTATTGGTTCGGATGAGACGATCAAATTTCGAACAGGTGGACGCGGTTGGACCCCTGCAGGTCTGAGAGTACGGACTGGTACATGAAATACCATATCCGGGCTTTCATCATTTCCGAGGAAAGCAGCTCAGACGAATCCACCACGGTCCGGTCCCCGGAAATCAGGGTCAGCCTGTCGATCCCCGGCCAGAAACATTATAGCCCATCCAGGCAGCCAGTTCTTCCAAATCCGGCTGCAAATGATTCCAGAACGCCACTGCCGGCATATTTAATCGAATGCGCAGCCGAAATTATGGGCAAATATGTTGAGATCCTCTTCATCCACAAACCCGTCGGCATTCAGATCCATGGGATGATCCGACACGGGCAACTCAGGCGCATAGCTGAGGCTGAATTCCCTTATATTGCTGCCGTCAAGGTCTCTGTCCCTGTCCGTGTCGGCGCCGAACCCATCGTTGACCAGGGGAATGGTGCCGGCATTGTAGAGCGCGTCAACCACGGTGAACCGCGGGCTGAGAAACTCACTGCCGGTTTTCGGCACAAACGCCCCGATCCGGTATTCACCGGCCGGGATATTGAAAAATTCAAACATTCCCAGGACGTCTGAAGAGGTCAACCCTGCAATGACCGGCAACAATCCACTGACATCATACAGCCCGATGGTGGCCGGGATGTCCCCGTTTTCAGAAACATTGCCCAGGACAAAAAAACCGGGCTCTGAAATGGTAAAATCCATGTGATCCAGACCGGCTGGTCCGACCGTGACATGGGCCCTGTTGATGATGGTATAGGAATCCTTTCCTGATGATGTTCTGGTCATAAACCCGTTCAGCAGATAATAAGCGTTTTCAGGGGGAATGGACAGGAAATATTCCGGATTTTCAGGGTCCACGCCGGCGGTGACATTCAGCGGTTCGGCAGTTGATTCGGTGGACGGCCGGAGAACAAACCTTTCTGGAAAAACCGCAACAAACAGATCACCATCATGCCGCTGCGGGCCGATGGCACTACCCTGGATGGATACGGTCCGGGCAGCGGGATAAAACACCAGATCACCCATATCAATAAACATGGAATCATGCCTGACTGACA
>JAABSK010000169.1 GCA_011390435.1 Desulfobacteraceae bacterium
TCATCATTTCCCTGTATTATTATGAGGAATTGACCCTCAAGGAGATCGGTGCGGTGTTGAATCTGACGGAATCCAGGATTTCACAAATTCATTCAAAAATATTGTCAAAATTTCGAATTCGGCTGCAGGCCATGAGGGATCAGGCATGACAAATAAAAAAGAGGTTCAGGATACTGAAGAGGAAAAACCGGGGCCTTCGAAAACATCCGGACAAAAAATCTCATGGCATTGGATCATCGGGGTCGGGGCCGCTGTTGTAATTGTCGCCGCAGGTCTCTTTTTCTGGACAAATGGCAGAGATCGGGGTTCTGTTCAAAAGCCTTCGTTGTTTTCCAGTCAGGTGACTTTCCCGGTACCCGGAAAACAGGAGATCCGGTTCGACGATTTTCTGATTCCACTGCCTGCAGATTCTGCTCATACTGGTGTGTCGCTTTCCGTGGTGATCCGGTATCGGGATTCTGAATGGTCAACCATAACGGATCAGGAAAAAACATGGCTGCGGGCCGGGATTTATGATAGGCTTTTAAAAGAGATGGAAAAAAAGCAAACACCGCCTTCAGAGGACATGATGGCTTTCTGGGCAAGCCGAGCGGTCAAGGAAATATTTTCAGACAGACCGTTTGACGAGTTGATTGTTGATAATATTTTCATGCTCTAAATGAAAGGAAAACAATGCCTTACATTTCAGATATGAACATTATTCTGGGACAGGCCAGTGCCATTAAACAGATGCACCCTGTTCCTCCTCTGGCAGCAGAGCACAACGCGCAACTGGCGTCTCAGGTGGCAGCGATTCTCCAGAAAAGAGCGCAGGAACAGGTCCGGCAGGTCAAGGCCGGACAAGAAGCCGAGCTCAAACGGCAAGACCGGCATACCGGCGCCGAACATCACGACACATCCCGCCGCGCCTCCCGTACCCTTGAGAACGATACCGGCCGGATTGTGGATATCAAGATCTGATCATGCCGGTTATGGAACTGGAATGGGTGGTTCTGGCACTGATCCTCATCGATCTGTTTGTTGTGATGGTGTTTTTTGTGCTCATCTGGAAACTCAAACATTTTGATGTCGAAGACAAGTTCAATCAGAAAACCCAGGTCCTGGAAACGCTGCTGTCTGATGCGGATCAACTGTCAGGCACATTGCTGAAAACGCTGGAGGACAAACATCGGATTCTGCAGCAGATGGATGAAAAATTCGAACAGCGGATCGCACACCTGGAACTTCTGATGGAGCGGGCAGATCAAACCGCCGGATCTCTGGAAGCGGTGACCACGGATCAGCAGATCCATCAGTTTTTTCAAGACGGCATGACGGCTGACGATATCGCTGAAAAGCTGGCTGTTCCAAGAGAAAAAGTGACACTGGTATTGAATATGCAGAAAAAATAAGGATAGATGGTGATTTCTCTGACCTCTTTTTCTGTTGAATCCACCGGAAAAACGGTACGGCCTTTCCAGCAGGCGCCGGCAGCATTGAAACTGCATGCAGGACAGGTGGTCGAGGGCCGGGTGGTGAAATCCCTTTCCTCGGGAATTTTTCTGATATCCGTATCTGGAAAGCAGATTCGTGTGGCCTCGGATATCCCGCTTCCTAAAAATGCCTTGTTGACGTTGATGGTTTCCAAAGAAAAAGTTTCCCCCTCGTTCCGGGTGATGGATATTCAGGTGCCTGGCACACAGATGCTGAATCCGGCGGCGATTCGCGGGGCCCTGGCCCAGAATCTGTGGGGGGATCTGGTGGCATTGGCAGCGGACGGATCAGACCTGACCCCGGATAAATCAAAATTGTTGGCCCTGTTGAACCAGATGACCCGGGCCATCGTGGAACAGCCGGGTGTCCGGACAGTGAAATCCTTTGTTCAGGACGCCGGACTTTCCTTTGAAAACAAACTTTTTCAGACACTTTCCAGCGGCAAAACACCCTCGGCAGCCCTGGAAAAGTTGATGAATGGGGATGTAAAAGGTCTGATTTCAAGGATATTGGCGGATACCAAAGAAGGTACGGCAGCTTTGAAAAGTTTGTATAATGCACTGGAAAATATCCAGCTGCTCAATCTTCACGGCGGCCAGGAGACCGGAAAACTGTTTGTTCCCATTCCTCTTCAGTTCCAGGACGGAACCTGGGGCCTGGCCCAGATACTGTTTTATCTGCCGTCATATTATGAACAAGAGATGTCGCGTCAAAAAAACGACTCTGAAAAAAAAGTCACCTGTGCCGTTACCTTGATGATGAATTTATCCCGTCTGGGGACGGTTCGGGCCGAGTTGAAGTTGACGGGAATGACACTTCAGGGCCGTCTGCAAATGGAGCGGCAAAACACCCTTGAAAAAATTGAAACGCATTTGCCGTTGTTGATTCGTATGCTGGAAAGCCGGGGAATTGAAATCGATACGTTCACCTGTCAGCTGTTACCTTTATCCGACCTGAAAACCGATCTGATATCGGAAATTATTTCCCAGGAGGGCAGCAGCGTCTGCTTTGTGGCGTAAATGACATCAAAAAATCCGATCCCTGGCGCTGTTGCGCTGCATTATGATCCCAAAATCGACCGGGCACCGAAAGTGACGGCCAAAGGCAAAGGGGACCTTGCCAGAAAAATCATCGAACTGGCCAGAAAAAACAACATTGAGATTCACCAGGATCCGGATCTCTTCCAGATGCTGTCCCGATTGGACCTGAACAGTGAAATTCCGCCGGTGCTGTATGAAGTGGTTGCTGAACTGTTGTCATTTGTTTACCTGTTGAATACCCAGGAGTCAAAATAATGACAGCTGTCGGTTCGCATCGTGTCAATTGTATCAAGTGCCGCTTTTATTACATCACCTGGGAAAAAAAATATCCCCACGGATGCCGCAGGATGAATTTCAAGAGTCGTGAGATTCCGTCACAGGTGGTTCAAAAAAGCAGTTCAGGAATGAATTGCCTGATGTTCAAACCCAAGCCGGGCCGAAATACTCCGTAACGACACATCCTTTGAACAGACCGGAAAAATTTTCCGCCCGCCCCCTTTTGTGGTTGTTTTATCCCTGATGTTCAGTGATCGAACCGGATGGGGCCATGAAGAGAGTTTGTGAAATAATTTATTAAATTTCAGTATGTTATCTTATTTTGTTCAGGTAGGAATTCGGCATGGCCTTCCAGAAACCGGCCAAAAAAAACATGGCATTGTATTTGCATCAGTTGTTTTGCACAGCAGTTATCCCACAACAGGAACCGCAACATATAAACAGGAGGGGTTGTGATATCCGGATTATTTGCCGTTATCGACAATGCACTGGTCCAGGAGAATCGGTATCATACGATTGCAAACAATATCGCCAATGCCGGTACCAGCGGGTTTAAAAAAGACCTGATTGCATTCACCAAGGTCATGGAAACCCATGCACTTGCACAGCAGGTTCATACTGATTTCAGCCAGGGCAGTATCATTCATACCGGGAATCCGCTGGATGTGGCCCTGACTTCCCGGGGGTTTTTCACCGTTGGTACGGATCAGGGCGACCGGTATACCTTGAACGGCACCTTTATGCTGGATCCCGCAGGAGTGCTGGTGAATGGAAACGGGGATCCGGTGATGGGAGAAAACGGTCTCTTGGAACTGGGAGAGGGTCAGATTACCATCGATTCGGACGGCCAGGTGTTTTCAGACGGCCAGCTCATCGACCGACTGGCCATCGTGGACTTCAGCCGGCTTCAGGATCTGGTCAAGGAAGGCAATTCCCTGTATGCCTATGAAGGTGTGGATGAAGATAGGGTTCAGCCTGAAGAGGTCCGGGTCAAACAGGGGTTTCTGGAAAAATCCAACGTGAATCCCACCGAAGAGATGGTCAAGATGATCGAAATGTTCAGAAGTTATGAATCAAACCAGAAAGTGATCCATACCATGGGAGAGATGAGCAGTTCCATGTTCAGCGGGTTTGGATTTTCATGATGAAACTATTTTGAAATAAAAAAAACAAGGAGATGAATCCATGTTAAGGGGAATGTGGTCCGCAGCTTCCGGTATGGCCGCCCAGCAGACGAATATCGACGTGATTTCCAACAATCTGGCCAATGTGAACACCACCAGTTTCAAAAAAAGCCGTGCCGAGTTTCAGGATTTGATGTATCAGACCCTGAATCAGGGTGGGTCGGAAACCCCTGGAGGGGATCAGATCCCCACAGGAATTCAGGTGGGAATGGGCACGGAAACCCTGGGAGTTCAGAAAATGTTCATGCAGGGGGATTTCCAGCAGACCAAAAACGAGCTGGATGTCGCCATTGAGGGCAAGGGATTTTTCATGGTACTCAGCAATGATCAGGAACGGTACACCCGGGCCGGAAATTTCAAGCTGGACAGCGAGGGCAATATCGTGACAGCCAACGGGGACCGTCTTCAGCCGGAAATGACGGTTCCGGAGGGCACATTGTCCATTACCATCAGCAAATACGGCCAGGTGACGGCGTTTGACGCCGAAGGGGTGGGGGATGTGCTCGGTGAGATAGAACTCTACGGGTTTGCTAATCCCGCGGGACTCTCCAGCCTGGGACACAATCTGTACAACGCCACCGATGCCTCTGGTGAGGCGATTGTCAGTGCTCCCGGATCTGAAGGGATCGGTACCATTCTTCAGGGATTTGTGGAACAGTCGAATGTGGATGTGGTGGAAGAGATGGTCAGCATGATCATGGCCCAGCGGGCATATGAGATCAACAGCAAATCGATTCAGACGGCCGACAGCATGCTGCAGGCGGCCAACAACCTGAAAAGGTAGGGTTTATGATTAGAAAAACCGGACAGATGGGTTTGCTGGTGTTGATCCTTTGGATGGGCATGGCGGTTCCCGTGGAGATGAAGAGTATCCTGGCCGCGGATAACGGACCTCAAAGCGGAAAATCCGATCAGACCATTCCTCTGGAAATGTTTCAGGAAGCCTTTGATTTGTTTGTTTCGCAGCAGCCCGATCTGGTATCGTCGGATGTGGTGATTTCGCGATTCAAAGTGGCACGGAATGACCCGGTGCCGCCAGGGGAGGTGGATATTCAATTGCTGCGGACCAATAACCGTCCTTTTTCCAGATATGTCCGCGTGAAGGCGGTGATCAGTGTGGACGGGATTCCGGCAAACAATGCAGAGGTCTCTGCCTGGCTGGATGTGTTTGAAACCGTGGTGTGTGCGGCCAGAGATCTGCCTCAGGGGTATATTCTCAAAAAAAGGGATTTATATGAGGAACGCAGAAACATCTCCAGAAACATGGACGAGGTGGTGACGGATACCGCCCTGCTGGTGGGATTGATGGCAAAACGGTCCGTCCGCAAAGGGGATATGGTCAGGCATTCGATGGTGGAAAAAAAACCGGTGGTAAAGCGAGGAGATCCGGTGACCATTCTGGTGGAATCCGGATTGCTGCGGGTGACCATTCCCGGAACAGCCCTTGAAGATGGGTTTGCCGGAGAAACCGTTTCCGTGGAAAACCGCATGAGCAGTAAAAAGATATTCGCCCGGGTCATCGATGAGGTGACAGTGCGGGTGGACATATAACACGGGAGACAATGATGAAGGGATTCAAGATAGCGGCAGTGTTCTTGCTGGGGCTGATGCTTCTGATGACAGGATGTGCGGCCCTACCGGTGACCCCATCGGATGTGGCTGAGATGAAACAGATCAAAGCCCCGATCTATCCGGAACCCGCGGTGGAAAACCGGGCGGAAGGATCGTTGTGGTCCAGTACGGGGATAGATATGTATACGGATCGAAAAGCCCGGCAGATCGGTGATATCGTGGTGGTCCGAATCGTGGAGGATCCCCAGGCCAGCCTCAACGCCAACACCAATGCCAGCCGGTCTTCAGGGATCAACGCCAAGCTTAAATTCCTGGGATACATGGATGCGCTGGCGGCAAAAAATCCCCTGCTGGCCCAGAATCCCGGCGTGGATGACCTGATTTCATCCGAACTGGGATCCGAGTTCAAAGGCACGGGCACCAGTGACCGGAAAGGTTATATCAAGGCATATGTTTCTGCCGTGGTCGTCAAAGTGTTGCCCAACGGCAATCTTTTTATCAACGGCAAAAGAGAGATCAAGGTGAACAACGAAGCCCAGTATATCGCTTTGTCCGGAATCGTGAGGCCTGAAGACATCACCAGCACCAACGAGGTGTCTTCCACCTATGTGGCGGATGCCCGGATATACTATTCCGGCGTAGGGGCGGTATCGGACAAGCAGAAACCCGGATGGATGGGAAAGGTGGTGGATCATGTATGGCCGTTTTAATCGATGGTTCCGATTGCTGGCTGTTGTGGCGGTCTGTATGTTTTGTGCGCCCATGGTATCGGAATCCGCCAGAATCAAAGATATCGTTTCCA
>JAABSK010000170.1 GCA_011390435.1 Desulfobacteraceae bacterium
GCCATCATCGCCCTCCTTTTTACAGTTCACATAAAATTACGCCCGAGATACTTTGAACCATGGCCTCAAAACCAACGCCTGGTCCAAAAACGAAAATACTGCAGCACTTGCTCAGACTGCTTCATAATCCTAGGACAGAAATCCGGTTTTTGTCAACCCCCAAAATTGCCGGCTTCTTCCCCACACAAACCCTTACAGGTGTTTTGATCAGTTATTTTGCACTGGGGATAAACAGGATCTTGCCCAGCAGTGTGAATTCGGCAATCAGTTTCTGGGCCCTGGCACTGGTAATCCAGTCTGCAAATTTCAGGGCGGTTTGGTATTTTACATTCTCACAAAGGCCCGGATTGACTGCCATGACACTGTACTGATTCTTTAGAAAATCGTCGCCTTCCACCAGGATTTTCAGTTTCGGATCACTGCCTGCGGTATGTGCATACTTGATATAGGTGCCCCTGTCGGTCATGGTGTATCCGTTTTTTTCTTCTGACACCTTGATAGTGGCGAGCATGCCCTGACCGGTCTGGACATACCATATTTCCTTTTCAGGCAGGGTGAGGCTTGCAGCTTTCCAGAGGAACATTTCTTTTTTATTGGTCCCGGAATTGTCCCCGCGGCTGACAAACACCGCCTGTTTTTCTGCAATATTTTTCAGGGCCGCGGTTACGGTTTTTCTCTTGATATCTGCAGGATCAGCTGCCGGACCGATTATCACAAAATCATTGTACATGATTTCTCTGCGGTCTTTCCCAAAGCCGTCAGCAACAAATTTTTTTTCAGCCTCCGGCGCATGGACCATCAACAGATCCACATCACAGTTTTCCCCCAGCTTTAATGCTTTGCCCGTACCGGTTGCCACCCATTTTAGCGCAATACCCGTATCCTTTGTAAATTCCGGCACCAGGTATTCCAGAAGGCCGGTGTTATCTGTACTGGTTGTGGTTGCCATCATCAAAGAAGGCGTGGACTGGGAAAACGCGGGTATCGCCAAAATGCTTAAAACAAAAGCAGTTGCAAAAATTTTAAGTACATTTTTCATTCATTGTCTCCTCGTATAAAGAATCATAAAATAGTATTGAAAAAGGCCTCAGCCTTTTTCAACTCCTTATTTGCCCCAGGCAGCATCACCGCCTGGGGCCGCAATCGCTGCGATTGCGGCTTTTCGAGACATTTGCCTTTCAATGCTATTTTGGCCATAATAGCAGGAAGGCTGCCGGGGTTCGGCTTTTTTCTCCTTGAGGTGATGTCCTCTTCAAAAGACCGCCGATGCCGGTTTATTACACTTACCGCTTGATGCGCGCATCTGCACTGATTTAGCAGCGAGGCTGTGTACATCGGCGTCACCCCCAATTGCACAGCTTCACTCAACTGCAAAGGAGTAAGACAAAAATGTGGACACTGGGAATTGACATTGCAAAACGCAAACATGTTGCAGCACTTCTGGATGATCAAGGAAAAAGAGTATTCAAAAATTTCTCGTTTGCTAACAGCATGGAAGGCTTGGATTTGCTCATGACCAAGATCAAACAGGTCGGTTTTTCCAATGAAAACCTGCTCATTGGCATGGAGGCCACCGGTCATTATTGGATGACGCTTTACCACTTCCTTAGCACTATGGGATTTCAGATCAGATTGATCAATCCCCTCATGACTGCTGCAAGACGGAACGTGGGTATCAGAGGAACCAAAACCGATTCCGCCGATGCTGAACTCATTGCCAATATCTTGAGAGAGGCTGACCCCAAATTTTCTGCCGTTCCAGATGACGAAGTCCGCCAGTTGCGGAATTTGACACGTCTGAGATATGAATGCAATCAGACATTTATCGCTGAAAAACAACGATTGA
The DNA here is from genome assembly GCA_011390435.1 of Desulfobacteraceae bacterium. The sequence goes on from JAABSK010000170.1 coordinate 1,847, forward strand.
TAGGGCTGCTGGATCTTGTCTTCCCTGAATACGCCGAACACTTTTCCGATATATTCGGTGCTGCCAGCAGGGCACTGCTCTCCCTGTATCCGACGGCTGAAGATATCAAGAAAATTGATATCAGAAAGCTTACACGGATTCTTAAAGAATCCAGTAAAGGCCGTATGGGCAGGGAACAGGCAAATCGGCTTAAAAATGCCGCTAAAAATTCTTTCTCTCTGTCTGGAACCAATTTGTCTTTTACGCTGGAGATCAAATTTCTTGTTCAGCGGATGAATGTCCTTTTGGAGCAGATTGAAAAGCTTGAAAAGCAAATCAAAAAGTATATGAAAAAAAATCAGCGTCTGTTGCAAACAATTCCTGGTATTGGACCGGTCTGGGCCCCTACTATTCTCGCAGAAGTTCTTCCTGTTTTTCATCCCGATGAAAAGAACGGCGCCAGAAAACTGGTGGCTGCAGCTGGACTTGATGTTCGACTCAATGAAAGTGGGGACAGTAAAGGAACGGGAAAAATGTCGAAACGGGGGAGCAGATATCTCAGAACAGCTGCCATCCAGGCTGCGGAGGTCGCTGCCCTGGTTGCGAAGGATCCCATGTTCAGCTCTGTCTACGAAAAACAAAAGGCCAAGGGGAAAAAACATCTGGTGGCTATCAGCCATGTTGCTAACAAGATGCTCCATGTTGTTTTTTCTGTTCTTAAAAATCAAAAACCATATGAAGTGAGACTCAGTCATTAATATTTTGGCTCTGTACAATTGGGGGTTGACTTTTTACCGCTTGTCTTTTTCAGGGTTGTTCTATTTTTGGGGTTTATGACAACACATTGTCCGGTAGTTTTTCCACAAACGCCCGGATTTCATCTCTGACTTTCCGGTAGCAGTCCAGCCGGGCGTTTTCATCACCGCCTTTTTGTGCCACATCCTTTGCCAGGGCCGGGGGATCTGCAAATCCCTGGTGGACCTTTTTACCGGCAAGGGGAAAAAAGGGGCAGGATTCTTTTGCCTGGTCACACACCGTGATCACCACATCCATTTTTTTGTCCTGAAATTCGCTGACATGTTTGGACCGGTGATGGGAAATATCCACCCCCTCCTCCTTCATCACCGCCACGGCCCTGGGGTCCACGCCGTGGGTTTCGACTCCTGCAGAAAATACATCAATCACATCATTTTTAAGATGTCGGGTCCACCCTTCGGCCATCTGGCTTCTGCAAGCATTTCCCGTGCACAGAAACAATATTTTCAGTTTTTGATCACCCATCTGCTTTCTCCTTTTTTTGCGCCGGGCAGCAGGCATCTCCCCGCTGTTGTCGGCAAAGGTCTTCCCTCGTCACCGCCATGATCCCATCAAGAACCTCAAGATCCGCCTGTATCTGATCCGACAGGCGCATCCGGGGCAGCAGCCAGTCCAGAATGTTGTCCATTTCGTCACAGCCCTCATCCAGGGCAAAATAGACCCACCGGGATTCCTTCCGGCTCTTTACCAGCCCGGCCGTGACCAGAATGCCCAGGTGCCGTGAAACCGTGGCACCCGAGACCTGTAAAAGTTCCGTGATCTGGCAGGCACAAAGCTCTTCATACTGCGTCAGTGCCCCGAAAATCCTGAGCCGGTTTCGATCGGCCAGGGCCTTGAGTTTTAAAAGAGTCTTATCCATTTTACCTCTGATTTGTCATCTGACATATCCATATAATTAGCTATACAGCTAATTATTTACCTGTTTTTTTCAACACGGTCAATACAAAATTTTCCCGGTGGCAAAGCCCGGGAATTTCACAAGGACTGGAAGCCATTTTTATAGATTCGATCTGCTGAAACTTACCGACTTTTTCGGGTAGTTTGACCGCCTTAAAAAGGGTATTGTGTGATACAAAAAAAATTTTAAAACTATATTGACATTTGTCTTTTATGTGCGACAATATAACCATGACATACAGCATTGAAACAACTCCCGTTTTTGACAAATGGTTTACGACCAAGGTCAAAGATCTCAAACACAGGGCGCGCATTATCTCCCGCTTTGACCGCATCCAGATGGGCAATCTTGGAGATTACCGGTCCCTGGATGAGAATCTGTATGAATTGCGATTTTTCTTTGGACCCGGTTTTCGGATTTATTTCACCATCAGACAGGGAACAATTATCTTTCTGCTCTGCGGTGGGGATAAATCCAGCCAGGCCAAGGACTTTAAAAAAGCAAAACACATTATGGAGGATCTGTCATGGGTATAATAACCAGTAAATGGGATGCCAGCAAATATCTGGACAGCCCGGAAATGATTTGTGAATATTTGAAAACCACACTGGAAGAGGGGGATACAGAGCTGCTGATAGTGGCCATTGGCAATGTGGCAAAGGCCAAGGGAATGACCGAAATTGCACAGAAAGCCGACCTGAACCGGCAAAACCTGTATAAAGCCCTGTCTGGAAATGGCGCTCCTAAATTTGATACTGTCGTAAAAGTTCTGCAGGCGTTTGGTTTAAAGCTGACCCTGGCACCGGCGGATGAAACCATGCCGGCAGCTTAGGGACCTTGCCTTATGCCGAGAGCAAATCCTTTGCCCATTCCGGTAGTATATCTACTTTTGCTTCGTAATTTCCAGCCTTCATCACAATGATCTGTTTGAATGGCTCCCTTTGGCCCGGTCATTTTCGAGATGATTGAAAATATCGTCTGAATCAATGAAAATCGATTGAACAAAAGATACCGTGGACATCATAGCCCCCTCTTATTGATTCATTTCACAATGCCCCACTGTGACACATTTTAATATCCGGCGGCTGGGATTTATGTTTTACGGGGAATCCTATTGATGTATCCTTTCCGGGCATCTTTTTTCTCAGTTTCATTGTAGGCATTGTCGGCAGCATCAATGAAAATGTTTATGAGCTTTACAGCGCTCAGGACAGCTATGCCGGTATTAATAACACCATTTGTGAATCAGCCGGTGTTTTTCTCAAGACAATGGTAAAAACAAATGGGATTTTTAATGTCTGGAACGGGGCCGTAACCGTAGCGCCTGTGGCCGGAGCAAACCCGACAACGTTCACCATTCTTTATTCTGACATCCCTTCGGAAGAGGCTCTCAAATTGGCTGTTTTCAATGTAGGAGAGTGGTCTGCAGTTGATCTTAACGGTACAGCCATTTCACAGACAGGCGGGAACCCGGTAAGCGAGGCATCAGGAGCGGTAATACCGGGCCCAAACAATGTCATCACATTTACATCCTTGAGATAATATTTGTGATTATGGATTGTCTCAAAAATATTGAATTTTCTGATTTGATTTTTGACAAGGGCGGCCAGATCTTTCTTAAAAACATGCAAGGAGAGAAGGTGGACAGCCTCTGTCTTGTCCCAGATGATTTGCTTGCAGACGTACAAGCAATAAAAAATCAAATTGTTTCAAACAAAGCCTTCGAATTTGCAATTGATTATGATGGTGTCCGGTATCGTGTTGCAAAAAGCCGTGATGAAAGTGTCTTTTTTGTAAGAAAAGGCACTTCATCCATTACAACGCTCAAAGAGAAAGGAATGGATCCAGCATTAATCCGGCAGCTTCTTTTTCATAAAAAGAAACACGGCTTGTTGCTGATTTCCGGCCAGCAGGGATCTGGAAAAACCCGGACCGCATCGAGCATCGTCCATGAAAAACTATTTCGTTCCGGGGGTTTGGCAATAACGATAGAAGACCCTCCGGAGCTGCCTTTGCATGGCCCTATCGGGAATGGATTTTGTGTGCAGCAAAATGTTCCCGTTGGCGATGTTCCGGATGCCATTGTCCAGGCAATGCGGTTTGCTTCCCCTGATATTATTTTTTTGGGGGAATTAAGAGAGGGTAGTGTGGCCAGCGAGGCAATCAGGGCCGCAATAAACGGACATCTGATTATTGCGACAGTCCATGCTTCCGGTGTCGTGGAAACCCTTGAGCGTATAGCCGTATTGGCTAAAAACAAGGATGGAGAAGCGGCCTATACTTTGTTGAGTGAAGGATTGTTTGCGGTCATCCATCAAAAACTGGTAGGTTCTCGGTTGCCACGAAAGCTTGAAGTTGAGTTTTTATTTTCCACCACAACCGTAGGCTCAATGATTCGAGAAAAGAAAATATACCAGGTGAATACTGAAATTACTGTCCAGAAGAACAAACTGTCTCGGCAGAAAGATAATTTGAATCACCGTCCTATAAGGAGACTTGCTTAGGTATGTGGGCTTATGTGATAACAATTTTTATGGCTGGAATAACTTTTTTTTTCATGCCATTCCAAAACACACCCAACCCCGGCCATACTTCTGCAGGGAAAAATCAAGCATTGGCCCAGGAATTTTTGGAATATCGGGCAACGATTTTAAAGTATGCTTATGAGAATCCCAGTGTCGTTGGAGTAATCCCCCATTCAAATATTTCTTTTCCGCCCACATTGAAGCTTTCCGGGACATGGACTCACAATATTGTCCCTGGTAGAGAAGTTTATGTTTATGGCCC
>JAABSK010000171.1 GCA_011390435.1 Desulfobacteraceae bacterium
TGGTGATGCGGCCGATGGCGGCGGCATCTGCCGCATCCGATCCGGAAATACAGGCAAAGAATCCACACCCTAACACCGCAGAGGTTCCCAGTCCGGCCCGCTGCCAGCCCATGGTGGCAACGGCCACATCCAGCAGTTTGTTTGACAATCCGGTCCGGACCAATACATCACCGGTTAAAATAAACAAAGGGACGGCAATCAATGCAAAGGAGTCAACACCGTCAAACAGCGCCTCCCCCAGCAAAGCCGGTGGCAAAACTTCCGTGGTCATCAGCATGATCACGGACCCAAGGCCTATCACCGCCCAGATCCTGACCCCCAGGAGGATCAATATGATCATTCCTATGAGCGGTCCGTAAAAGCTCCATCCAAGGGTCAGTTCAGTGGTACTCATTAAATGTTGATACATGACTATGTCCTAATTTTTATGAAGGTCGTCAATCAAACAGTTTTTTGCCTACAAAAATGGGTCGACCCGCTTTCAGATCACTGATATCCCTTTTCATGGACTGAATCAGCCGCAAAATGATCATGCAGAACCCCAGGGGGACTGCCATCAAAAACCAGGCCTGGCTGATTCTGAGGCCGTGGGTCACTGATCCGAAATGTATGGATGTCAGGACTGGTTCAATGGACCAGTACAACGCAATGCAGGAAAGTATCAGGGTGATGATATCGCCGAAAATAAATACAACCGCTTTCCCTTTATCGGGCAGCAGCGGCAGAAACACATCGATACGGATGTGGGCTCGTTCCCGGATGGCGGCCGCAGCCCCGATCCAGGTGATATAGATAAAGGCATACCGGGCGATCTCTTCAGACCAGATGGATGAATAGGAAAGAAAAAACCGGCGGAACACCTCCATGAATATGGCGATCACCACCAGGGTATACAACGGCAGCGTCAGATAGCGCTCTCCGTTTTGATCGAGGTTCGATAAAATGGATTTAAAATTCATACATCACTCCTGAACAACGTGGTTGCTGTTTGAAATCCCCTGGCATTTAGCCCGACCTTCCGAATTATATGCATCAGTGAGGTGATCCATGCCCGGCCGCAAGGAAATGAATGTTGGCCGGGCATGGATGAAACACCGGTGCTTCAAAAAATCAGGCTTTGACATCGTCCACATAATAACCGCTGTAAGTGTTGGCGGCTTCGGCAAGTTTATCGAATTTGGACAAGGATCCGATCAGCTCCTTTTTAATGCCATCCCAGGCCGGAAGCTGGGCACCGGCCGCATCGATCCACTGTTGTTTTTCTTCTGCAGTGGGGACATAGAATTCAACCCCGACCTTGGCCAGTTCCGCCATGGCATAAGCTCTGGCCGCCGGAACTTTGGCCAGGTTTTGTCGCATGGTGACCGCGCTGGCATATTCGATACCATCCCGGACGTCCAGGGGCAGGCTGTTAAACCATTCAAGGTTGCAGGAATATATCTGGGAATCCGGTACGGCCCCGTTAAAGGTGATGCTGGAAAGGACCTCCTTGAATCCAAAAATCAGCAATGCCTCTACCGACGGATCCAATGCGTCTGCTACACCCTGCTTGATGGCGGAAGAAGTTTCACCCCAGGCAACGGGGGTCGGGTTGGCCCCCAGCAACTGATAAAACTGCTGGAGGATTTTGGATCCCGGTACCCGGAATTTCAATCCTTCCATCTGATCAGGCGTTTTCACCGGTCCTTTGACCCCTTTTCTCAGGGCCACCACCCGTGGATCGATGACCACATAAAAGAGAGCTTTGAATCCTTTTTCCTCTATTTTCGGGTTGATCTCATTTTTCCAGGCATCAGATGTCACCAAGTTGACAAATTTCTGGTTTTCACCACACCAGTAGGGGATATTGATCAGGTCTGCGGCCGGGGCAAAGGGGGCGAAATTGGAAATGGAGTGCTGGGCCGCCTGGATGGTGCCGGCCTGGACCTTCTGGACAAGGGCGCTGCCCGCACCCAGCTGGCCTGCCGGGGCGAGTTTGACATACACCTGGCCGTTGGTGAAGTTCTGGACATTTTCTTTCATGTCCAGCTGCATGATGGGATAGGTCCTGGATGCCCCCAGAATATAGCCTGTGGCCAGGTTCATCACATGTTTGGCCGCAGCTCTGCGTTCTTTTTCCTCATTGCTGACCTTTGCGGCATGGGCCTCACGGGAACCGACGATCCCCGTTGTCATGGCAATGGCGGCGGCCGTGAATCCGAATTTGGCCGTTAGCTCCATGAATCTTCTGCGGTCCACGTTTTCAAGATTTTTGTCGATGTTTTCTTGGTGCTTGTTCTCAGACATGGCTGTCCTCCCTGGTAAAAAAGTTGATTACTTGTTATTTCTGTTCAGGTCGGCCTCGCGGTGAAGCGCGGCGATGATAAAAGATATCGAGGCAATGAGCAGCAGCAGAAATTCGCCGATATTTCCCAGGTAAAATATCTTCCAGCCCCAGTGAACCGAGGCTTTTCCCAGGAAAATATTCATCAGATAGAGGGCCAGAGATATGGCAAACACGATTAATGTGACACGTTCACTGGTTGAATACCTGTCATTGGACTGCTCGCTCATAAATTGACCCCCTTTATGGTTGATGGTTTTATGTCATTTGGGTTTATGGTTTATGCCATTAAATGGTTACGCACTTTCGTAAAGTTTGGTCAATACATACTCTTCATGGCCCAGCACCTCCTGGGCGGTCAGCCTGCCGTTGCAGGTTCGGATCAGCAGTTGGATCAAATTGTCTCCGGATTCTTCCAGAGTCATTTCTCCCCGCAGGATGGCGGAACAATCATAGTCTATATGCTCGGACATGTCACTGGCTGTCCGAGGATTGGCCGTTAATTTGATCACCGGTTCGATGGGGTTGCCGATGATGTTGCCCTGTCCGGTGGGAAAAAGATGGGCCACAAAGCCGGCGGCTGCCCACAGGGTCACAGCTTCGGCTGCAGCGCTGGATGAATCCATGTACCACAGCCCGGGCCCGGTTGGAGTCACGGCTTTGTCCAGAGCGCCTTCATAGTTGATGGTCTTACCGATTTTCTGGACATTGCCAAAGGCTTTTTCTTCGATGGTAGTCAATCCGCCGGCAATGTTTCCCTTAGTGGGCTGGCTCCCGGAAAGGTCATCGGTCTTGTTCCGGTCAATCATGGCCGCATACCGGTCAAAGAAATACATGAACTGCTCTGCCGCTTCCGGGGTTTTGGCCCGCTGTTTCACCGTATCTTCCGCCCCGGTGATCTCGCTGGTTTCACCAAAGGAACAGGTCCCGCCCATGTTTACCAGCTTTTCAAATGCATTGCCCACGGTGGGGTTGGATGCCAGTCCGGAGGTGGTGTCAGATTCTCCGCATTTGGTGGACACCCATATCTCGCTCAGGTCGCATGCCTCTCTTTTGAGTTCGCTGGCCCAGTGCATATATTCCTTGGCTTTCCAGGATGCCATCTCAACGGTCTTGATATCACCATGCCGCTCGATGGCAAAACCGGTCACCGGTTTACCGGTTTTGGCGATCCCTTCGACAACGCGGTTCGTCCATTCCGGTTCGATCCCGATCACCACCACGGCGGCTACATTGGGATTTGCGCCGGTACCGATCAGGGTTCGGAAAAAAAGCTCCAGGTCTTCGCCGAACTGAAGCCGGCCATAGGCATGGGAAAGGGCTTTGCAGCCCTTGATGTTGTGGGCCACATTTTCACTGGCAGCATTGCTCAGATCATCCAGGGGGAGAATGATGACGTGATTCCGGATGCCGACGCGGCCGTTTTCCCGCCTGTATGCCATAACTGTAGGGTTCCCCATGATTACCACCTCCTTGTTTTCAGATTCTGGATATGTACATGACCGCCTTTTTTAATATCGGCAACGACTCTTCCGATGTCAAATCCGTATTTGATGACGGAATCGTCACTCTGGTGGTCTTTCATGGCCAGTTTGTGTCCTAATGGAATGTCATCGAGAGCGATAACCTCCACCGGGTTTTGGGAGTCCATATAAAGACCCTTTGCTGCCTCACCGGCCTTGATATCGACGGTGGCGACGCCAACGCTGTCGGCGGCTTCGTGAATCAAAAATTGAATCATTTTACATTCTCCTCTGGTTTCGGTTACTTTTTATTCAATAGTGTTTGAGGTTGATTGCCATTTGCTCCAAGATATACTGCAAAGAAGGTGCCAGCGAAATTTTTTTTATAAGATATTGATTTTATGGTAATTATATTTTTCTGATACATATGGAAACCCAGGTTGGTGCCCAATATTCGTCTTTGTGCCCAATATTGGGCTTGACCTTTGTTCCGGTATCCGGTTTACTTAAACTTAAATGAAAATGATATAAAGGCTTACAAATCCAAACAGCGATTCGGGGGAAACATGAAGTGGAACCTTGAAACCCGGCACCAGATTCTTCTGGAAATTACCAACGCCCTGATTACCAAAACCTCCAACCAGGATTTTTTCTCTGCATTGACAACGGCACTGAAAAAACATTTTCCCTGTGACCGGTTCAGCATCAACCTTTATGACCGGAAAAAACAATCACTTCAGTATTTTACCGAAGCCAGCGGTATCGACCCGGCCGGGATCTCAGGCCTGAATAAACGGCCGCTGATGAAGGGAACCATCGCGCGTATGGCCATAGAATCCAGACAATCGGTGATAATCGATGATTTGTCCGGTTACAAGGATAAATTTTCCATTGGCCAGATGGTAGCGGCGGGCTTAAAGTCCACCATGGCTTTTCCTTTGATCATGAGGGATCAGGTATTTGGCACCCTTCATTTTTCATTCAGACAAACTCCGGAAAATCTGTCGGAACTGTCTGATCTGCTCACGGAAGTTTCCAAACAGGTGTCCATCGCTGTGGATAACCTGGTTGCATATAACCGTTTGCGGGATGAGAACCAGAGTCTGGAACGGGAAAAACGCTACCTGATGGGCAGTGTCGAAACTTACAGATTGGAAGATTTCTGCTATTCCTCCTTGCAGATGACGGAGATCATGGGGGTGGTCAAACGGGTGGCAGAGGTGGATGCCCCAGTCTTCATTACCGGTGAAACCGGTACTGGAAAGGATTTTTTGGCCCGGTTTATCCATCAAGCCAGTCCCCGCAAAGACCATATGTTTGTCAAAGTCAACTGCCCGGCATTGCCTCCGACGCTTTTTGAGAGTGAACTTTTTGGGCATGCCAAGGGGGCGTTTACCGGGGCCGACACATCCCGGGTCGGGCGGTTCGAGATGGCGGACCGGGGGACAATTTTTCTTGATGAAGTGGGTGAATTGCCCCAGAGCCAGCAGGTAAAACTGCTGCAGGTGCTCCAGGAGAACCGGTTTGAGCGAGTAGGGGACAGCCGCTCCATCAATGCCAATTTTCGTCTGATTTCAGCGACAAACAGGGATCCGCTTGAAAGTATTCAACAGGGTAGATTGCGAAACGATCTGTACTATCGGCTCAATATTATACAGATCCATGTACCCCCTCTCAGGGACCGGGCCGAAGAGATCCCCCTGCTGATCGAAAAGATCACTGAAAAAGTATCCAGTCAGCTTAACCAACCGCCGCCGGTTTATACCCGTGCATCTCTTGGGCTGCTGAACGGTTATCACTGGCCCGGGAATGTCAGGGAACTGAAGAATTTTGTCAAGCGGATGATCATTCTCAAGCCGGGTGAAGAGGTGCGCCCGGCGGATATTGAAAGCATAGTCCAGATGCCGCAGCAAGGGATGGAAAACAAAAAACCACTCCAGACCCTTGCCGATTCCGAAAGACAGGCCATCGCACAAGCCCTGATTCAATGCAAGGGGGTCATTGGCGGTAAAAACGGTGCTGCCCGGCTGCTGGATGTTCCCCGATCCACGCTTCAGTACCGGATGAAAAAATACAATATCTCACCTGAAATGGTTGTCCAGTTGTGAATCCTTCGCCTTTATATAGTGCCAGACAGCCGGTATCCGGTGTATGTACTTGAGGAGACTGAGCGCAGCAAATGGGTTCTCATGGCCAACTTGTGTGTGAACGCCAGGGATGCCATAGCAGATGTGGATAAAGTCACCATTGAAACCGGGACAAAAGCCGTTTTCCATGGAAGATATTGCCGCAAAGGTGCGGGAGGTGATGCGTGATGCAATGTTGTAATTCCAGAAAGTTTCCGAACGGCAACTTTTTCTTGCATTTCATTTGCATCTCTGTTAAAAGTATCTGATCAGAAACTTTTTTGTGGGGAATCATATTGAA
>JAABSK010000172.1 GCA_011390435.1 Desulfobacteraceae bacterium
AAGAAAAGGAAAATTTTTTTCAGCAAAATTTCTGTATCTGGTTGACTTTCTGCTTGAAATTGGATAAACCAATATCAATGGTCGAACCATTAATGAGTTTTATTTTTGTTATTAAGGAAAAAAACCTGGTTTTAATCTGAAAAACGATAATTTGGTAGGACATTTATGAGCCATTCATCCCTGCAGATATTTCAGCCGGTCACCGGGACAAACAAATCAGAAGCCATTGCGTCTCAGATTGAAGCCGCCATTGCCACTGAACAGTTGGCCTCTGGTGAGCGCCTTCCCAGTGAGCGTTCTTTGCAGCAATTATTTGAAACCAGCAGAGGCGCTGTCAGAGAAGCGCTGCGTCTGCTGCGTCAAAAAGGGGTGGTTGAAGCCAGAAAAGGGGCGCAAGGCGGTCATTTTATCAAAAAGGTCAACATTAATGATGCCATTGACCATCTTGCCGGGATGATTCAGCAGCAGCAGATGCCCTTTGGCAAGGTTCTGGAATTTCAATATGCCATGGATCAGGCAGTGCTGATCTCTGCTATTACCCATGGCACTGAAGACGAAATTTCGACGCTGTTCAGGCTGGCTGAAGAGCTGACCGAATTGTGTCATCTGCCAGAGCCGGAATTCAGCCAGATCTCGACCGTTGATAAAAAGTTGAATCTGATCATGGTTCAGATGACCAGGAATCCGTTTTTTGAATGGATGATGCGAACGGTGCAATTGGCGTTTCGGGCCTACGAATTTGTTTTGTATGAGGATGATTTCATCCGTCCCCAGATTGCGCTGAACTGGAAAAACACTGCCCAGGCAGTCAAAAACCGGGATGTCCAGAAAGCCCTTGGGTTGTATGGTCACTGGTATGCCATGCTGGAGCAGTGTCTAACGGAAAAATTTGGTGCAGCCTGTTTTGCAGGAACACCAGGAGTACAATACCAATGAAACAAATCAGCCCTGTCATCATCCAGACCAGATTTGATCTTTGTACCGGCTGCCGCCTGTGCCAGATGGCCTGTTCCTTTCATCATCTTGACGGATACAATCCTCGAAGGTCACGGCTGCGGATCGAAGATCGATCTGAAAACCTTTATCATTTTCCTGTTGTCTGCAATCAGTGTGAAAACCCCTATTGCGCCAATGTCTGCCCGGTAAACGCCATTGAACGGGACCCAAAAACATCTGCCCTGGTGGTGGATCAGGAACGTTGCATTGGTTGCGGCTTATGCATCCGATACTGCCCGGTTGAAATGATCCACCTGGATCCGGTGCTGGAAAAAGCGGTAAAATGCAATCTGTGCAACGGCATCCCGGAATGTGTGTCAGCCTGTCCCACCAGTGCACTGATTCTGGTGATCAAGGAGGATAAAACATGAAAAGCGCATATATGAACCAGTTTCTGGTGATCGATTTGTCAACCGGCACCACCCGCACCCAGCCGGTTCCGGATTGGCTCAAAACCCAGTACATTGGCGGAAAAGGATTTGGTGCCAGGCTGCTGTGGGATCTTCTCGCGCCGGGGACTGACGGGTTGTCAAAAGACAATATTCTCATGTTCATGACCGGACCGCTGACATCCACACTTGCCCCGGCCATGCGGGCCTGTGTGGTGTGTAAATCTCCTTTGACCAACGGATATCTGGATTCGTATTTCGGTGGACATTTCGGACCGGAAATCAAGTTTGCCGGATATGACGGAATCATCATCCATGGAAAGGCGCCAGTACCCACCTATATCTGGATCCATAATGATACGGTCCGGTTATGCGACGCAGCACCGATCTGGGGAACCGGTGCACTTGAGGCCAATGCATGGATCAAGCAGGATCTTGAAGATGACACCGTCCGGGTGGCCACCATTGGTCCTGCCGGAGAAAATCAGGTACGCTTTGCCCTGATCAGCTGTGAGTACAACCGCCAGGCAGGAAGGGGCGGGGCAGGTGCTGTCATGGGATCCAAAAATTTAAAGGCTATTGCCATCAAAGGCAGCAGACTGGTAAGGGTTGCAGACCCCCGCGGGTTTCAGGCAGCAGTGGCTGATGCCAATCGTCAGATTTCAGCCAGTCCGGAGTGTCAGGCCCTGACCCTTGCCGGTACAAGCTATGCGGTCGAGTGGTCTTCAGAGGTCGGAACACTGCCACACCATAATTTTTTAACCCAGGATGATCCTTTTGCCGGCAGAATCGGAGAAGGCGGCCAGAAAAAGCACCTGTTTCTGGGAAAGGCCGCCTGCTTTGGCTGTCCGATCCGGTGTGCACAAATGGGTGCGGTACGCACTGGAAAATTTGCGCATTTGATCACTGACACCATTGAATATGAATCAGCAGCCATGCTGGGCTCCAACCTGGGGATACACAATATCAAGGCTTTGGCAGCGCTCACCCATCGCTGTGACTCCCTTGGGGTGGACACGATCAGCATGGGCAATGTCATTGGATTTGCCTTTGAAGCGGTTCAGAACGGATGGATCAAAACGCAGGATCAACCAGCCTTGGCATTTGGCAGCGTTGAAGGGGCACAACATGTGATCGACAGTGTCTGTCTGCAACACAATGATTTGGGGCGACTGCTGGGCCAGGGCGTGAAACGGGCATCTGCAGAACTTCATCCGGAAGCTGCTGACGTTGCGCTGCATGTCCGGGGAATGGAAGTGCCTGGATGGGCGCCACGGGGCACGCCCGGCATGGGGCTTGCCTATATGACCGCAGACCGCGGTGCCTGTCATCAGCGGGGATTTATGGTGGGATACGAGCTTGGCGGAAAGAAATACAAAGGAGAAGCCGTATCTGCTGACGGTCTTGAACACAAAGCCGCAATCCTCAAAGATGAACAGGATTACCTGGCAGGAACAGATACCCTTGTGAAATGTGATTTTGCCGCATTGGGTATTTCACCGGAAACATATGAGGCATTGTATACCGCTGCCACAGGTTCAACCTGTGAGACTGGATTTTTTAACCGGGTCGGAGAGCGCATATGGAATGTCAGCCGGTGTTTCAACCTTCAAGAAGGATTGAGCGTTGAGCAGGAATGCCTCCCAAAGCGTATCACCCAGACTCCCCTGACATCCGGACCCCTCAAGGGAAAACATATTTCGGTTCAGGACATGGAACAGCTCAGACGTGAGTATTATGCTGTCAGAGGCTGGGATGAAACCGGAATTCCCACAGACCAAACCCTGCAACGGCTGGAAATTGGTCCCAAAAAAGATGCCGACAGGCAAGGAGAGAAAAAAACATGAAGAAAAAACAATACGACTATATTATTATCGGTGCAGGTTCTGCCGGATGTGCCCTGGCTGCCCGCCTGAGCGAAAACCCGGAAAACAAAGTGTTGATGCTGGATGCCGGCCGACCTGATTATCTGTGGGATATTTTTATTCATATGCCGGCAGGCCTTACCACACCTCTGGGAAACCGCTTTTATGACTGGTGCTACGAATCAGAACCAGAACCATATATGAACAACCGCCGTATTTTTCATGGACGCGGAAAAGTACTGGGCGGCTCCAGCAGCATCAACGGGATGATTTACATTCGCGGCAACCCAATGGATTATGAAAAATGGGCGCAAGATGACGGGATGGAAAAATGGGATTATGCCCATTGTCTGCCGTATTTCAAGAAAGCAGAAACCCGGTTGACGCCGCCCAATCTGTATCGTGGTACCCAGGGCCCGTTGAATCTTGAGGTCGGACCGTGTGAAAACCCGTTGTTTCAGGCATTTTTTGCTGCAGCGCAAGAGGCAGGGTATCCATTTATCAATGATATGAACGGGTACCGTCAGGAAGGATTTGGTCCGTTTGACCGCAACATTAAACGCGGGCGGCGCTGGAGTGCTGCCAGGGCCTACTACCATCCGGTGAAACATCGTAAAAACCTGAAGCTGATCATGCGGGCATTGACCACCCGCATTGAATTCGAAGGGAACCGGGCAGTTGGGGTCACCTATGCCAAGGGGAAAAATCAGGCCCAGACGGTCTACGGAAACCGGATTGTCTGCTGCAGCGGTGCCATCAACACGCCGCAGCTGCTGCAGTTGTCCGGAATCGGAAATGCCCCGGAATTAGAAACGCTTGGGATTCCCGTTGTTCAGGACCTCCCGGGTGTCGGCCAGAACCTGCAGGATCACCTGGAAGTGTATGTTCAGTATGAATGTAAACAGCCGGTTTCCATGGCACCGTCACTGAAATGGTATCGTAAACCCTATATTGGTTATCAATGGCTGTTCCATCGAAAAGGGGCTGCTGCCACCAACCATTTTGAAGCAGGCGGGTTTGTGCGCAGCAATGAAAGCGTACCATACCCCAATATTCAATTTCACTTTCTGCCTCTGGCCATTCGATATGACGGATCTTCCCCGAATAAGGCCCATGGGTACCAGGTACATATCGGGCCCATGTTTTCTGATGCAAGGGGACATGTAAAGATCAAATCCACGGATCCGCGGCAGTACCCCGCGCTTCAGTTTAACTATCTGTCCACCCAGAAAGATCGAACCGAATGGGTGGAGGCGATCCGTCTGGCCCGGAAAATTATGAATCAGAATGCATTTGACGATTTAAACAACGGCGAAATCTCACCGGGTCCTGATGTACAGACCGACCAGGAGATTCTTGACTGGGTGGCAAAAGACGGCGAAACAGCCCTGCATCCATCCTGCACCTGCAAAATGGGAACAGATGACATGGCAGTGGTCAACCCGGACACCATGGCTGTTCATGGGACCAGGGGACTGTATGCCGTGGATGCATCAGTCATGCCGTATATCACCAATGCAAATATTTATTCCCCGGTCATGATGGTTGCGGAAAAGGCCGCGGATCTGATCCAGGGAAATACACCGCTGACACCGTTAAAGGTTCCGTTTTATCAGTCAGCCTGAAGTGTTTATCATCAAAAAAAGGAGTTTTTATGTTAAAAAAAATCAGTCGTATCATCAGTATTGCAACCATTGTTTCCATGCTCGCCATCGGCATGGTTTATGCCGAAACCAGCAAAAAAATCACCATTGCCAGTGTCGGATGGACAGGGGTTACCATTAAAACGGAGATCGCCGTTGCCCTGTTGAACAGTCTGGGCTATGAAGCCAAAAATCTGACCATGTCGGTTCCCATTACCTACATGGCCCTGTCAAACGGCGATGCAGACTTTTTTCTGGGCAACTGGATGCCATCCATGGCCAACATTGCTGACAAATTTTTTAAGGACGGGTCGGTCATTCAATATGTCGTCAATATGCCAGGAGCAAAATACACCCTTGCCGTACCCAGCTACTGCATTGAAAAAGGCCTGAAAGATTTTAAGGATATCGTAAAGTTCGGCGATGAGCTGGAATGGAAAATTTACGGCATTGAAGCTGGAAATGACGGCAACATGGTGATTCAGGACATGATCGATAAAAACATGTTTGGCCTTGGAAAATTCAAGCTGGTGGAATCCAGTGAAATGGCCATGCTGTCACAGGTCCAGTCTTTTGTTAAAAAACAGAAACCCGTTGTTTTCCTGGGGTGGGCTCCCCACAGCATGAACGAACGGATCGATATGACCTACCTGACCGGAAGCACCGATGAAACCTTTGGGGGAGACAACGGAACCGCGACTGTGTGGACCAATACCCGCAAAGGATTTGAAGCGGATATGCCCAATGTGGCCCAGTTGCTGAAAAACATGCAGTTTCCCATTTCAATGATCAACCAGATCATGGTGGGGCTGCATACACAAAAATCTTTGACTCCTAAGACGGCAGGCCTGGGATGGGTGAAAATACATCCGGAAATTTATGCAAAATGGCTTGCGGGTGTGAAAACAGTGGATGGCAAACCTGCGGAACCTGCATTTAAGGCGTATCTGGAAGAATCTGTTCAGGATTTTCCTGATATCTAACCATGTCATCAGCGCGTTGAATCGAAAAAGGGGCAGGTTTTCTTCAGTCAAAACCTGCCCCTTTTGTATGCGAATCAATGGCACTTATTTTTTTGTCTGCGCATAGCCCAGTTCTGCAAGAGCTTCGGCAACCGATGCTGAAATTTTGGCCTGATTGCTGACAGCAGTTCCATCTCTCACCCGTCCCCGGATACCAAAAGAGATACCTGCAACCCTGAAAAAGCTGAAGGCAATGTAATAATGCCAGTTTTCAATGGCTGTGTTGCTGGTCTGTTTAAAATAGCGTTCAATATACTCTTTTTCACTGGGAAAATTGAGGGCCACAGGATCAAGTCC
>JAABSK010000173.1 GCA_011390435.1 Desulfobacteraceae bacterium
TCAAGGGTGATCAGTGAATAGGGCTTCCAGTCTGTCAGAGACTGTTTGACGGCACTGATGGCGGCTTTCCCATTTTTAACGCCCTCGCATTGACCAAACTCGGCCATGATGTTCATCATTTTTTTTCTACTGACCAGTTCGTCATCCACCACCAGAATTTTCATTTGCGCGCTCCTTTTTATTGTCCTTGAAAATGTAATCTTTTTTCATTGGAAAATAAAATATTTTTTTAAAATATTTTCCTTGCACCGGCAGATTGGTATAGTGAAGCGATAGAATCTGTTGACCCATGATTTTAAGGAGACGTCCAATTGACTCGCAATGAGCCGCTGCCTGTCGCCCTGATAACGGATTTTGGTCTTAACGATGCATATGTCGGCATCATGAAGGCGGTGATATCCAATATCAGCCCCAGATCCAGAATCATCGATATCACCCATGGTATTGCATCCCAGAATATTCTTCATGGGGCCATGGTTCTGGAGGATGCTTTTGCCTATTTTCCGCAGGATACAATATTCTGTGCAGTGGTGGATCCGGGTGTCGGATCAGAACGCAAACCCGTCTGTATCAAAACAACCCGGTATTGTTTTGTTGGTCCGGATAATGGAGTGCTGTGGAAAGCAGCCAGCACTGACGGTATTCAGCAGATTATTCACCTTGACCGGCAGGATTTTTTTCTGCAAAATCCTTCGAATACTTTCCACGGCAGGGATATCTTTGCGCCGGTCTGCGCCCATATATCAAAGGGAACCTGCCTGGTTTCACACATGGGAACCGTCATCGATGCCTGCGTCCGGTGTGAACCGCCACAGCCGGTTTTTATTCGGGACGCTCTGAAAGTAACCGTATTGTATGTTGATCATTTCGGGAATATTGCCGTGAACCTGCCTGAACCGGAATTTTGTCAGTTTGTCAAAGATCAGCCGTTTTCCCTGCATTTCAAAACAGCAACCATCACAAAGATGTATCGCTCCTACAGCCAGGCGCAGACATCTGAATGCTTTTTGATTCCCTCATCTTCCGGCCGGATGGAAATATCAATGAAAAATGCTCATGCTGCCGCCCATCTGAATGCCAGACCCATGGATACCGGTTTTTTAAAAACAGACGGATAAAAATAACCTGCAGCTGACCAGGTGTTCTTGATTCATTGCTGCATTTGTGGTAGGCGCTTTTATACACAGATGTGCGTATCTTTTTTTCAACCATTTGCAAGCAGGAGCGCTGTATGGTAAAAATCGGCATTATCGGAGGTTCCGGACTGGATGATCCGGATATCCTCAAAAATCCGCAAGAACTGGATATTGAAACTGACTTTGGCCGTCCCTCTTCCACCTTGATGGCAGGCAGTATCAACAATATTGAAACCCTCATTCTTGCCCGGCACGGACGACAACACCAGTTCAGTCCCAGCCAGGTGAACAACCGGGCCAATATCAAGGCACTTCAGGCCGCAGGCGCTACGCATATCGTGGCCACCACCGCCTGCGGCAGCCTCAGACAGCACATTGACCGGGGCCATCTGGTGATACTGGATCAATTCATTGACTTTACACGGTTCCGGAAAAACACATTTGCAGATTCCTTTGAAAACGGACCGATCCATACAGCCATGGCCCATCCATTTGATGACACCCTGCGAAAGATGCTTTATGAAACCGCAACCGAACTGGGCCTTTCAGCTCACAGCACCGGATGCATGGTCACCATCGAAGGTCCGAGATTCTCCACTGTTGCAGAATCCAGAATGTTTCAGGCCTGGGGTGCAGATGTGATCAACATGTCCACGGCACCGGAAGCCATGCTGGCAAACGAAGCCGGCATTCCCTATGCCGCTGTTGCCATGTCCACAGATTATGATTGCTGGAAAGAAGATGAAGATCCGGTCACCTGGGACGAAATTCTGGCGGTATTCAATCAAAATGCAGATCATGTCAAAACCCTTCTGGTCAAGATGATCGGAAAATTCAACCCGGATATACATTAAACACAGCAGGAAAAAAAAATGGATTTAAAATCAACGATCAGAAGCATTCCAGACTGGCCTGTAAAAGGCGTTATTTTCAGAGACCTGACCACACTGATGCAGAACCCTGACGCATTCAAAGAATCGTGCGATATCCTTTATGACCGGTACAAAGATATGGAGATCGACAAAATTGTGGGAATTGATGCACGGGGATTTGTGTTTGGGGCGGTGCTGGCCTATAAACTGGGTATTGGCTTTGTTCCGGTCCGCAAAAAAGGAAAGCTGCCGTCTGCCACCCTTTGTGAGACCTACAGTCTTGAATATGGGCAGGACAGCCTTGAAATACATGAAGATGCCGTACTGCCCGGTGAAAAAGTGGTGATTGTAGATGATCTGATCGCCACAGGCGGAACCGTGGGGGCCACGGTCAACCTGGTCCGGAAACTGGGCGCCCGGATTGTGGAGTGCGCGTTTATTGTCGAACTTCCGGATTTAAACGGCCGGGAAAAGATCAAGGACTGCCGCATTTTTTCCATCACGGAATTTGAAGGCGAATAGTGTCAGGGCACCCCAGAACAGCATAACGGGATTGTGACCATTCAAAAAAGAGGCTGGGAGACGACTGATTTTTATCTATAAAAGCAATCGAATGGAGCGTTTATCCCAGGCGCTGGCTTCTGTGATCCGCACCCCTGTCAGGGATGTGCTGGCTGAAGAGTGGATCT
This sequence comes from Desulfobacteraceae bacterium, assembly GCA_011390435.1. Next base: position 2,698 of record JAABSK010000173.1, read on the forward strand.
GTGTCCAGTCCAGGGGAATGAAACAATGGCTTTCCATTCAGCTGGCAGAGCAGTTCGGGATCTGCGCCAATACCCGGTTCGCGTTTCCAAAGGAAATGATCGAACATGTGATGAAATCGGTCTTACACCTTCCAGCTGAGACGCAATGGCTGAGTCAGGACCGGCTGTTCTGGATGATCCTGCACCAGCTCCAGCACCATGCTTCCTGTCCGGAACTTTCACCCATTCACGCATACATCCAGGATGACGATACCGGAAAAAAGCAGCACCAGCTGGCAGTAAAACTGTCCAGAATCTTTGACAATTACCTGATTTACCGCCCGGATATGATTCAGGACTGGGAACAACCGCCAGGGCGTGGAAAAAAAGGGCCTGATCCGGCTGTGCAGTGGCAGTCCTTTTTGTGGCAGCGGATCAGGCCGGAAAAGCCTGAAGATCTTTTGCCCGGAAAAATTCAGGAGGCACTGCAGCAGATGTCTGATGCCCGGGCCTTGCCTGATGGCTTACCGGAGCGGATCGTTTTGTTTGGTATTTCAACACTGCCGCCCCTTTTCCTGCAGATGCTGCATACGCTGTCCCGATGGACAGACATTCATCTGTTCCTGCTGGTTCCATCCAATCAGTATTTTTTTGATATCCCTTCCCAAAAACAGATTGAAAAAATGGCGCTTGCCCATGACCAGCCGGCAGATGCAGACCTGCTGCACTTTGATATGGGCAATCCACTGTTATCCAGCATGGGTCAGGCGGGAAAAGCATTTTTTGAACAGATTGAATCATTTGATTACCAGGAACCCCTGCCGGATCTGTTTGAAGACCCGCAGGATCGATCCAGGTCAATGCTGGCAACGCTTCAGTCAGATATCTTCAACCTTGTTTACCGGCAAAAAGACGGGAATCACGGTCTGCTGCCTCTTGATGCAGCAGACCAATCGATCCGGATTCATGCCTGCCATTCTCCCATGCGCGAGGCCCAGGTATTAAAGGATCTGCTGCTGGATGCCCTGGAAGCTGATTCTGGACTTGACCTGCATGACATTGTTGTGATGATGCCGGATGTTGAAGCGTATGCTCCTTTTATCCAGGCGGTGTTCTCACTTGAAAATGCATTGGAATTCACCATCAGTGACCGGAAAAAAATATCTGAATCCCTGGCCATTGACGGATTTTTAAAAATCCTGTCTTTGAAAAACACCCGGTTTGAACGAACCTGTGTACTGGATCTGCTGCTGGTGCCGCCCATTGCTCAAAAATTTCAGATCACCCAGGCAGATCTGGTGCGTTTGGATTCGATTACCCGGGATGCAGGCATTTTATGGGGGCAGGATGCCGCACACCGGAAACGCATGGCGCTTCCTCCATTTTTTGAAAACACCTGGCAGTTTGGCTTTTACCGCCTGTTTGCCGGTATGGCCATGCCGGATGACAGTGATCAGCTGCTGGGCAGCACGGTTCCCTGCTCAGTCATGGAGGGTCTGGAACTTGAACTGCTGGGCAATTTTGCACATTTCTGTGAAACCCTGTTTTCCGGGCTGAACCGTCTTTCGGGGCAAAAGGCAGTGGGTGCCTGGTGTAACGACCTTAATGCACTGATATCCAGTCTTATGGCCATTGATGATCCCGACACCAGTGAGGATATCAGAGAACTCTTCCAGATTATCGAAGATTTAAAACAGCAATCCTCTGCTGCTGGTTTTTCAGCTGCGGTATCATTTGAAACTATTTTGGAATATATCCAGCAGAAACTGGATATGACCGTATCCCAGGGGAATTTTCTGTCCGGCAGGATCACTTTTTGCAATCTGATGCCCATGCGGTCAGTACCGTATAAAATTGTGGCTTTAATGGGAATGGATGAAGCAGCTTTTCCCCGAAAATCTCCAGCTGCCGGGTTTGATCTGATCCACCGGTTTCCCAGGCAGGGGGACCGGAATCAGAGGGACGAGGACCGGTACCTGTTTCTGGAAACCCTTTTGTCCGCACGGGACAGGCTGATCATCACCTATACCGGCACCAGCGTTCAGGACAACTCCCCGATTCCCTGTTCCGGAGTAGTCAGTGAGCTGATGGATATCCTTGACCACAGTTTTACTTCGGACATCCAAAGCCACATCCAGGTGCCGCATCTGCTGCACCCGTTTGATGAGCGTTATTTTTCAGGCCATCCAGCGTTTTTCTCCTATTCACAGGATAATTGCCGGATCGCCCGTGCCCTTCTGGAAAAACCAGGTGAAAAACACGGATTCCTTGATTCCCAGCCCTGGATAGCCAGCCCTGATTCGAAAGCAGAAAATACGGTTTTACTGGAAGATCTGATCCGGTTTTTTAAAAGCCCTGCTCAGCATGCACTGCAGAACAGGCTTGAGGTTCTGTTCCCGCAAATGGATGAGGTGTCTCTTGAACGCGAGCCTTTTGTACTGGCAGGCCTGGACCAGTATCAACTGGGCACCTGTCTGATGAACCATGCGAATCAGGCGCTTGACGAAGATTGCTTGTACCCCGTTGTCAAGGCCAGAGGGGTGCTGCCCTACGGCCTGAAAGGAAAATTTGAATACCTGCGGATCAAAGCCCTGGCAGATCCATTGCAAAAAGCAGGACAGCAATATGTTGTGCCTCCGGTGCTTCCGGCATTGACCCGGCAGGTGGTTGTGAACGATCTGACCATTGGTGCCACTTTCAGTAACCTTCGAAAAACAGGTGCCTGTCTGCTGGATTTTGGACAATTAAACGGTGCACGGCTCCTGAACGCATGGATTCGTCACCTGTTTTTAAATGTCTGCCATGCTGCCCCTTATCCGAAAAATACCATTTTGATTGTCCGGAGCGGCACTGGCCGGCAAACGGCGGTGTCCTGTGTTTTCAACCCTCTGGGAGATGCAGCAGTCAGGTATCTTGAAACCCTGGCAGACCTCTACTGCCAGGGCCGCCATACAGTGGTGTGTTTTTTTTGTGAAACTGCCTACCGATTTGCCAGAGCCCTTGAAAAAAAGAAGTTTGATCTGTCTTCTGCCAATCTTCAGGCAGCCAGGACAGCGGCTCTGGATACCTGGTACGGATCTGTATTCATGACCGGAGAATTTCAAAACCGCTACACCGCCTTGTGCCTTCGGCACCAGGATCCGTTCAAATCCCTTGAAACCATGGAATCCAGCGGATTTATACACAATGCACTGCGTATCTATCAGCCGTTGTTGACCCATCTGGAGATGGATTCATGAAACCATTGGACCCGTTTAATCTGGATCTTGACAGAACCACCCTGATTGAGGCCAGTGCCGGAACCGGTAAAACCTATACCATTACCACCCTGTATTGCAGACTCATTGCCCAGGGGATCGCTGTTGAATCCATTCTTGTGGTCACGTTTACGGAGGCGGCAGCAGCAGAGCTGAAGCTTCGCATCCGGCAGCGCATCAGTGCCACCCTTGATAAACTTTTGCAGCTGGAAGCGGAAGCAGAAGATGATCTGGT
>JAABSK010000174.1:0-475 GCA_011390435.1 Desulfobacteraceae bacterium
CGGGTCCGATCATGATATCCCACCAACCGGGCTTTTCATCAGTGGTTGTGTAGAACCCGGCCGCATGGGAATCGCCAGTCAGTGCATGAAGGATCAGGATGGCATTGCTCTTGTGAGGGTTCAGCGTTACATAGGTTTCATAGGCAATAGTGATGTCTCCAAGGGTTTCCCCGCCCTGGAGCACAAAAAAATCCTCTTTGATATGAAAATACTGTTTTCCCACCCGCATGCAGGAGGATTCATTGATGGATGGGGATGTTTTTTCATTCATGCAGTTCTCTTTTTTCCTGCCTTTTTATGATGCACACTTTTCCAGGGCCTGGTCAATATCTTTGATAATATCTTCCGGATGTTCGATCCCCACAGACAGCCGCAGCAGATCCGGCGTAATGCCAAGGCCTTTCTTGACATCCGGATCAAAGGAGATGTACTGGGATGACCAGGGATGGATGATCAGTGTCTTGCAGTCCCCGAG
>JAABSK010000174.1:485-6106 GCA_011390435.1 Desulfobacteraceae bacterium
CCCGAGATTGGCCAGATGGTAGATCATACCCAGGTGATCAATCAGGGAAAAACAATTTTCCTGATCTTTCAGGCCGAACGCGATCATGGCGCCATAGCCTTTATGATTGAATATCCTGTCCGCAGTCCCGTGATCCGTATGATCCGGCAACCCCGGATAATTGACCCACTTTACCTTTGGATGGGCATCCAGGTATTGTGCCACTTTCAGGGCATTGGACAGGTGTCGCTCCATTCTCAGGGCCAGGGTGTCGATGCCGATCATGGCCAGGTATGAATGGAACGGGGCCTGGGTGGTGCCGAAATTGATGTGATGCTCCCGCCAGATTTTATCCAGCAGTGCCAGCTCTCCTTTTTTTTCAACAAAGGGAAGAAGATCCGGAAACCGGCCGGCTTCCCACCGGAACCGGCCGCTGTCAATCACGATGCCGCCGGTGGCCGCGCCATGGCCGCTGATGTATTTCGTGGTCGAATGGATCACGACATCGGCCCCGTGTTCAATGGGACGGGCCAGGTAAGGAGACGCCAGTGTGTTGTCCACAATTAGCGGCAGATGATGGGCATGGGCAATTTCGGCTATTTTTTGAATGTCAGAAACATCCATTTTGGGATTTCCAATGGTTTCAATATAAACAAACCGGGTGTTGTCTGTGACGGCGGCTTCTATTTCATCCGTGTTCTTCATGTCGATGAAGCGCGGATGGATCTGATATTTCTTGAAGATATTGACGAACAGCAGATAGGTTGACATGAAAAGAGACCGGCCGCAGATGAATTCATCCCCGGAACGTAACAGTGCCATGCAGGTATTGGCTACGGCGGCCATTCCCGATGACATGACCAGCGCACCCCGCCCGTTTTCCAGTGCAATCATTTTATCTTCAAAAACAGAATTGGTCGGGTTTGATAACCGCATGTAAATGTGATCTTTCTGCTGACCTGCGAAGGTCCGGCTTAAGGATTCCGCGGTCTCATGACGGTTGGACGCGCTCTGGTAGATGGGAGGAAGCGTAGCTCCCTGCCACTGATCCGGGTGCAAGGCATCATGGATGACCCGTGAATCAAAATGCAGGTCTGTTCTTTGTTTCATGACAATGATCCTCTATGCGGTTTTTAAATCATGTCGGTAACCCTGCCACAATGTGGTAGAAATGTCAAGCTTCAATTTGATGATCGATTTAATTCCCTGCAAAAAAATCCATAAAAACGCCAGGGGCAGAATGATCACCTGGGTGGTGAAAACAATGATCATTTCAATCAGCCGGTCACTGGCATCTTTTGTAAAATGAGATATCTGTGTAAAAATAGAAACGATTTCGTCCCTGGAAGGAATAGATCTCCTTACCTTGCCGGATAAAGCGTCCATCTGGTTTTTCTGTTCTTCCAGAATACCGACCTGCTCGATATAGGTGTCATGCATGAATGTCTGATAAAGATGATGGTTGATCAGGTATGAAAACGGAATAAAACACCGGACAAACAGGATCAGCAAACCCAATTTGAATACGGTGCCGGGGATATCCACCACGAATCGCTTTACAAAAACAGAAAACAATGCACAGATCAGAAATCCGTTTAATAAAACTGAAACGGCCAGCCACTGGTTGATCTGCAAAAAAATGCGCTGGACTCCCAGGGAGGTGGCTGAAGCCAGAAACACCCAGGAAGCACGTTCAACCATATCATTCAACGGGTCCAGTACCTGCCCGGCGGCAACCCCCACGCCGACACCCAGCGGCTGTATCACCAGTGTTGTTTCCTGAAAAAAAGAAATAACAGCATTCATCGCCTTTGTAATTCCAAAGGATATCATGGCTTTTTTCAGGGATGCATCAATATATTGTTCAGCTCTGTGATCAATCGGATTGAATATCCGGGCATCCATGTCTTTCACAAAGGATGTTGAAAGATTCAGGATCAGCAGGCCCGATAGAATGATAAACAGCGAAACCTTAAATGCACCTTTCGTTTTTGTCATCGAAAACCCCCCTTTTTTTTGGGACTTGATGTGTTGGATCTTTTATTTAATCATATGAATATTTATCATAAATACAAAGGATGTATATAAAAATATCGGATCTTGTCTTTCCTCGCAAGTCGATTTTGGAGCTGAAAAGCGTCATTATATATTTGATCATTTAACAAGCCCATGTTAAATTGGTCTATTGAAAAATCGATTTCAATCTTAATATGACTTGATTGTCATGATGGGAAACTCATAAAAAGACAACAGGAGATCATATGAAAACCAGCATCAAGACAAAATTTCTTATCCCCACCGTATTGTTAATTATTATAGCCATGGGGGTGTCATCCACCATTTCATACTTTCAATCCAAAAATGCCTTAGATACGTTGACAGCCGGACAGATTATCCGGCAGGCGGATTCTATCTCAATCATGATGACGTCATGGATTGATGAGCGGAAAATCAACGTCAAAAACTGGACTAAAGAAGTTGAGTTCCCCAATGCTGTTGATACGTCATGGGTTGATGGATTCTCAAGAAGAAAATCCAGCGAAAAACTGACGGTTTTCAAACAGGATTATAACAGTTTTGAAAGTATCAATCTGGCAGATAAAAACGGAATGGTCACGGCTTCATCTGATGAATCCCTTATCGATACGGAAAAAGTCGATACCCGGGACTTTTTCAAGGCAGCGATGAAAGGCGAGTTTGTTACCAGTGAAATTTATAAAAGCATTCGCAGCAAAAAGCCTGTTTTCGCCATTGCCGCCCCCATCATGCTGTCAGAAGAAATCACAGGTGTAATCTATGCAGTAATAGACTTCTCTGTTTTTTCCGATATATTTATCACCCCGGTCAAAATTGGGGAAAAAGGATTTTCTTTTGCCATGGACAATAACGGCCTGGCCATCTCCTATCCGGACAAAAAACAAATTTTTCAGCTGGATTTTTCAAAAACCGGCCTGTTAAAATCCATGGGTGAAAAGACCCAGGGAATTGTCTATGGCAAGCTTGAAGAAAATCCATATATCATAGCATTTAAAAAAATGCCTTCCCTGAAAGTAATTCTGGCCGCTGCAGCAGACAGACAGGAAATCTCGACACCGGTCACCAATCTGGCAAAAGTCAGTGGTTTAACCGCACTGATCAGTGTCATTATTGCTGTTTTTATCATATTATTTATTACCGGTTCCATTACCAAACCATTGAATGAAGTGGTGAACAGGCTCAAAGATGCCGCCGAGGGTGAAGGCGATTTAACGACACGGATCAATGCAAAAAGCAAAGATGAAATCGGGGAACTTGCCAGCAGTTTCAATATATTTATCAGCAAAATCCAAGGAATTATCAAGGATGTTGCCGGCAACTCAAAAAACCTGAGTGTGTCTGCTGAAAACCTGGCAGAAATATCCATTCACATGAGTGAAAATTCAGAAAAAATGAACCTGAAATCCAGCAATGTAACCACTTCCAGTAATGACATGAAGAAAAACATCGCTTCGGTTGCCGAAGTATTAGATGATACAGCCATGAATTTAAGCACGGTGGCGGCAGCGGCTGACCAGATGAGTGCCACGATCAATGAAATCTCACAGAACACCGGAAATGCGAACCAGGTCACCCAGAATGCCGTTTCCGAAGCAGAAGATATCACCGCGCAGGTCAATGAACTGGGCGTTTCTGCTTCTGAAATCAACCATGTCATCAATACCATTTCCGACATATCCAAACAGGTGAATCTGCTGGCCTTAAACGCCACGATTGAAGCGGCGAGAGCCGGAGAAAGCGGGAAAGGGTTTGCCGTTGTCGCCAATGAAATCAAAGAACTGGCCGCCCAGACGGCAGAAGCAACGGATGCTATCAAACTCCAGGTTGAAAGCATCCAGACAGCAACCGGCAACACGGTATCCAAGATTAAAACCATCAATGGTATTATTACACAAATCAATGACATCGTCACAACCATTGCCTCGGCAGTTGAAGAACAATCCGCTTCCACAAAAGAAATTGCCGGGAATATCGCCCAGGTCTCTTCAGGTCTGGACGATATCAGCACTTCCATGTCCCATTCCTCTCAGTCCGTTGAAGAGATCACCTCTGAAATATCTGAAGTCAGCGAGTCCGCCGGAGGCCTTTTTGAAAACAGCAACACAGTCCAGAAAAAAGCAGGGGAGTTGTCCGGACTGGCCATAGAACTGGACAAACTGGTCAATCAATTTATTGTTGAATAAAAATCTGAGGAGTTTAATGATGGAACCTAAGCAGATGAAACAAAAAAATATCGTGGCCCAATGGGCCTTTGATACCCGCCCGATACTGGGAAGACTCCACCTCTGGCTGGAGGATGTCAATATAGAATGGATAAAAGGACACGGGCTGAATGATCTGAATGATTCCATTTCTTTTGTTGACGACCGGACTGAAAAAATGCTGGCCATGACGGCTGCCGTCACCGCCCTGGGGACTAGACTGTTTGGCCGCTATGGCCAGGGCAAAACGCTTGAAAAAATGGAATTGAACCAGGTCAAGAAAGATGCGGATGCCATTTCAGCCTATGCCATGAGCGAAAGCCTGTGGTATCTGTCCCGGACCCTGCCGGAAAACCATGCCATCATGGTTTGCCTGGGAGAAGGACTGATGCCCAAAGCTGGTGAGACTTCTGAAATGGGGGCCAATCCATTGCTGGGCTTTGGCCGGATTTATGCCCGGCCCCAGGTGGCTAAATTCCTGGAGACCTGTGTACTCAGATTGATCAATGATAAAAGCTATAGATGGGATGATTTCAGACGGGCCATCCAGCTCAAGGATATTACCGTATGGGGTACTGCCATCGATACCCTTGAAAATACATCCCGGTTTGCCAGAGGAGCGGAAACCGGGCCGTTGACCGTCCTGCACCTGTTTGACCAGCCACTGGCCATCACCGATCAGTATGAAGGATATATCGGCAACCTGGTCCTGCCCCGGAAAGTCGTGGAAACCGCAGCGAACGAGTCAATGTTAATTAATTTTTTCACTCCCAGGGACAAGGTGGTTTATGCCATCCGACAAACCTATCCCGATATCAAACCATCGAATATTCATGTCTGGACTCTCCGGGGGAAAAGCCGTATTCACCGCATCGGCGCCCTGTGGGAACAATGGGAGCAGCAGGGGGTTCACCTGGTGGATGAAAGCTGGACATTGCCGACAGGGTTTCACCCGTTTACAGATTCCGGGACGTATGCCCCGACCTTTGCCGTCAAAACCTGGAAAGATAAAAATAATGAAACCCACCTGTTTCTGGTAGACGGGTATGCCGCTTCCGCCGAAGCCATCCAGGCGGCAAGTCTTTCACAGATACTGGATCTGGATATTTCAATGGCGGTACTGTCATCCAATTTTGCATTAAGATATGACAAAGATGCCGCTCTCATGAAACTGGACCCGGACAGCAAAGATTTTGCCGCCCGGCTGAAGCAGGATATCTTTGAAAAGGATATTGATGATGATCTTGTCCGGACCTACCGGGAAAACATCACCCTGGCCAGGGATGCGGGGATTCCGCTCCAGAAGAGAATTATTACCGCTGACGACCTGATCGCGGAAAAAAAATGGAGCGCCATGGCGGTTTCCGGGTATATGCTGCCGGATCCTTATTCAGGGGCTCCAGG
>JAABSK010000175.1 GCA_011390435.1 Desulfobacteraceae bacterium
CCCCACCACACCCCTGCCTGATAGGAAAGCTGCTCCAGTGAAAAGAAGAAAAGAAAGGGTATGGGGTTCATGCAGGCTTTTTTTATGCAATATTCAGCAACACCCGCTGTCAGGTGCATACAAATAATAACAGCAGTCAACTTGGGGAAAAATGGCAGAAGCAGAAGGCCTGGTATCAGATAGTACCGGGATACAAAGCTGGACAAGTGATATGCAAAGCTGAGATAACTGCGGATTACAGCCTGGCAGATTGTGACAAAACTGATAGGTACCTTCCTTTTTTGCAGTTTTGAGTACCGGTTCACCGTGTCTGATGCAAAGATGACGGTACACAGGATGAATACGGAAATGGATTTAAAAAATAGAGATAAGCACAGAAGCGACCAGAAAAATGATTCATGGGGCGGAAGGAACAGCTTTTTTATCCTGTCGGGGTGGCGTTTTTGCAGCAAAGGTTCAGACGTTCCGTAATCAAACCGCCGGGAACAGAAGGTAAACGGACGGTTCCTGTGTTTGTGAAATACCCGGCCGACTGGCCTGTATTCCAGCATTGCTCCGCTATCTTGTAACCGCCAGCAGAAATCCACATCCTCCCCTACATGAAGTTCTTCCCGGAGACCATCCAATTTGAAGAACAGCTCACGTCTTACCAGGAAATTACAGAAGGGCAGGTAGAAAAATCGCTCCTTTTTTGTAGATCTTTTATACCAGGAAGCGATTTTTAGAGCAGACCTGGCTGTTTCATACTGATCCAGGCTTTTTTTATTATAATATGAGTCCACTAATCCGCCCATGGCGCCAAGGGATTTGTCCCGGAATGCCGGGACAAGTTCCCTGAGCCAGGAGGGATCTGCTGTACAATCGGAATCTATGAATGCGAGAATATCCCCTTTTGCAGATTCAGCCGCACGATTCCGGCAAAAGGAAACCTGGCTGTTTTCGGTGAGGGCGATGAGACCCGCTTCGGGGAAGTTTCGTACTGTTTCAGGTGTATTATCATCTGATGCATCATCGACAACAATGATTTCTTTTTTTTGTTTTGGGTAATCAAGTTGTCCCAGTGATGTAAGGCAGGCAGATATGTCTTTGGACCTGTTTCTTACCGGTATGATAATTGAAACAAAGGGCAGGTCGTCATCCTCCATGAAAGTAAAGCCTTTTAATTCAAAAAATCCCTTGCGCGTGAGGTCGTTCAGAAAGAATTCTATCTGCCGGATACTGATTTCAGGGCAGGTTTGAGCGATATGATCAAGAAAGAGATAATCATACGTCTTAAAGCAGTTCAGTACAGGCTTCCAGAAGGGGGCGATATAAATCGCCTTAAGCGGATAGGCCAGGATAAGCACGGGTTGATCATCGGACAGAAGTTTAAACTGCACCGATGACCTCAGCCTGTATTCAGGATATCTACTCATTTTTTTTGATTTTTGATTCAATAAACTCATTTTTTTTTAAAAAGCTGATAATGCCTTCAACCTGTGATTCTGTGCTGCCGGTCAGCATTTCCCCTTTTTTTTGGACACGGCTCCCTGCCAGTAATTGGAGAATGCGGTCAAACGCATTCAGGGCGCTGTCAGGAGTCTGGATAAGACGGGGTCTCGGCTTCGGTTGAAAAATATCCTGGCAAATACTCTTTGCAGGGATTGTCTCTGCAATGATATCTGGTGTGAGGATATCATAGGCATCGGCCAGTTTTCTTTTTTCAATGGTCGGCAACCGGAGTTCTGCACCCAGATCAACGCTGAATACGGCAGGAAGGGGGGATTCTATCATCTCCCGGACCCCACGTCCTGCGCTCCTTAGTACGCTAACCATACCCGTTTCTTTATCAAATGAAAGATCTGTAATGGCCGATACAAAAGGCCATTGCAACTGCTGGGCCACAAGCGCACCAACCTGACCGCTTGCTCTGTCCAGGGACTTTTTTCCGCAAAGAACCAGATCGGCACCAAGGGATTTTGCGGTTTGTGCGATAAGGTCAGCCTTAACCCATGGATCCGGTTGGGAAAAAGGATCTGTATCCTTGTGCTCCATAAAGTCCATCTGGTAAAGATACTCCGGTCCTGTGGCCAGACACCGCCTGAGCTGAACCTCTGAAATCATCTCTCCCAGGGTCAGAAGGCTGACCCTGATGTTCCCGGCAATTTCTTTCACGCGTAAAGCAAGCTCTGTGGCTGCTTCATCATACGGATTGATACGGAATATAGAATCTTCAGGATTGATATACTTTGTGTCAGGATTCTTTCCGGTTCTGGCATATGTATGACAAATCTGTTTAACACAAACGATGATGTTCATTTTATCCTCATGGTAGTGTTGTGCGGTGTGTCAGGTGAATTATTACCGACTAATGGGCCATGGTTCATTTGATTGCCTTGGCCACAATATCGATAATATCCGCCACCTTTGGTATTTTTTCTCCCTCCAGGGATTTTACCCCGTCGTCCAGCATTATCAGACAATAGGGGCAGGCGGTTCCAATGATATCAATGTCAGCATTTGCAAGCTCTTCAGCCCGAACCACATTGATATTTTGTCCAGTGTTCTCATGGAGCCACATCCTTCCGCCGCCGCCGCCACAGCAGAAACCATTTTCTTTGCTTCGCAAAAGTTCTGTCAATTGCGTTCCGGGAACGGCTTTACAAATGTCTCTCGGGGGCTGGTACACCTCATTATACCGCCCAAGGTAGCAGGCATCGTGAACCGCTATTTTTGGCGCTACGGGATATTTTGGCGTGATCTTTTTTTCGCTGATCAGATCCATTACAAACTGGGTTGCATGAACCACCGGGATATTGCAACCCAGTTCAGGGTACTCGTTTTTCAAAGTATTGAGGCAATGGGGACAGAGGGTAACTATTTTTTTTATCCGATGTTGCAAAAACCGGTCGATATTCTGCTTTGCAAGGGTTTGGTACAGCATCTCATCCCCTAGTCTTCTGGCCGGGTCTCCACAGCAGAGTTCCTCTTGGGCCAGAATGCCGAAACTGATGCCGGCAGCGTTCAGGATTTTGGTAAATGCCTGTGCGGTTTCTTTGTTCCGGGGATGGAAAGCACCTGAACAGCCGACCCAGAACAGAACCTCGGCATCTTCAACACTGCTTATCTGTGGAACATCCCGGTGCATGGCCCAGTCTGCCCGATGAGCCGCGCCTTTACCCTGGACATCACCATAAAGCTCAAGATCCCGAATCATGGGGCGTGCCTCGGCCGGCAGATTGCCTTTCCCCATTACCTGGTAACGCCGTATGTCCACTATTTTGTCCATTGCTTCGACAAATACAGGGCAATGCTCTACACAAGCCATGCATGTGGTGCAGGCCCAGATCTCGTCGTTGGATATGATGTCTTCAAGAAGAGACTGTGCTGAAGGTTTAAACAAACGGCTTTGACAACCAGCCGCAGTTTGGGCCTGTTCAAGAATCTTTCGGATAACCTTTCTCGGAGACAGGGGTTTTCCGGAGATTGCAGCCGGGCAATTCTCTTCACACCTGCCGCAGGATACACAGCTTTCAGTTTCAAGTAATTGTTTCCAGGAAAAATCTTCTGCTGTTTTAGCACCGATTTCACCCGTTTCCAGTGTAATCTGTCTCAAAGCTGCCCTGGGGCCTTGTTTTTTATAGAAAATATTCAGGGGAGCGGTTGCCAGGTGGCGCATAAAGGTAAAAGGAATAACAGCAATAAAAAGCAGTACGGCAAAAAAATGGAGACGGATCATACACTGCAAGAACAAAGGCGAAGAAGGTATGCCAAAGGACATTATCCAGCCGATTGGAGACGCCCAAGCAGCGTTAGTTCCGGTTATGCTCAGGCGTGATGCTTCGGCCAGGAAACCTGACACCAGAATAATCAGCAGGATGAACATGGGAATAATCGTTCGTTCAGGGCCATCGGTTTCCCCTGACTGAATCCGGCGAAAGAATAGATACAGGATACCTGCCAGCATGGCTATTCCTATCGTGTCTTGTAAAAGCGATAAAACAAGGGCCGGAGCATCGGGTATGGAAAAACCGAACTGTGCAGCGATAATGATCGCAAGGGGAAGAAAAAAGCCCCAGAATACAGCCATATGGGCTGTGCCCAGGGCGGGACGTTTGCGGATTTCAGTGTGTTTGACAAGATAGTGGATTACCCTGCGTAAGCTTCCGGAAAATTTTTTGTCTTTTTTCTTTTTCCATAAGGCCCAGCGCCGGGAAACGCCGTTTATCATGATGATGAAGGCAGTAATGATGAGTAATGTATCAAATGATGTTATTAAAGGTTTCAAGGCGTATCTCTTTTTAGCTTTTATTATTTTTACCAAGGAAATCGTTAAAAACAGGCATCAGGAACCGTCCAAATAATGCAACCAGGATAAATATGGAAAAACAGGTCTGCATAAGGATAACAGCTACTGTTTTGTCCTTTGTCTCCGGGTGCATATATCCCCACATGGCAGCTTTGAGATTTGGATCATGGCATTTGTAACAGTCCTGCTCGTTTATCGGCTCTGTCTCGCCATGGGCTCCTGTTCCCTGGTGGCATCCCAGGCAGTTATCCATTTTATAATTGGTTGAGAAATTTGCTTTTTTGTGGGAGGCTATCCGGGAAGATGAAAAAATTGAAAACAGACCGGTTTTGCCGGTTTCCATTTCATGACACCCGCTGCAATTCACCCGGGCAACACCTTCGCCGCTCATATGGTCTTCACCGGTTATCCCTGTATGGCATTCCAGGCAGGTGACGGACCGGCCGTGAGCGGAATCGTCAAAATTTTCAATCGAAATCTGAAGAAAGCTTTCACCACTTCCTGAGCTGTGACATTCCATACAATCATCTGCCGTGTATCCTTGAGCATCCTGGGAAGCAGTTGCCAGGGCAAAGATTCCAGTCAAAAAGAACAGTCCAAAAAAACAATATCCAATCATAGGCAGTTTTATAGGCAGTTTTCTATTTTTCATTTTGTAGTTCCTTTATCTGCGCTATCAACAGCGGAAGGATTTCATGGATATCACCGACCACTCCCAGGTCGGCAAATCTGAAAATTCTTGCCTTTGGGTTCTGGTCAATGGCTATTATCCACTGTGATTTTTCGATTCCGGCAGTGTATTCATTGGCACCGGAAATACCGCAGTTTATAATCAGCCGGGAAGCAACGGTTTTGCCGGTCTGGCCGATCTGCCTTTCATAGGGCAGGGTTCCCCAGTCAATAATGGGGCGGGTTGCTCCTACGGTTCCGCCGATGGCCCGGGCCAGCCGGTGAATAATATCGAATGCTTCATCCTTTCCCGCACCCCGGCCCCCGGCCACTACAATATCAGCCTCTTCCAGGTCCAAATGTTCAGGATCAGCCTTAATGATTTTTGTTGTCTTTGTTTTGAGGGCATCTGTTGAAATCTCCGGTGCCAGTGTCATTACTGTGGCACCTGTTTTTTTATCCGGTTGTGTATCAAACAGCACAGCCGGCAAAAAAGAAACCACAGGCAAAACTTCCTTCGCAAGTATGATCTCCTCGAACAGATACCCGTTTGCAAGAGGACGAACGGCTCTTGCCCCTGAAGCCGAATCCATGTGAAAATCCATTGCACGTGTCACAAGATTTGCTTTCAAAAGAGCAGCTACACGAGGCAAGAGATCATCAACCTCGGCAGTCTGGGCCGCAAGCAGACAGGTCGGTGCTTCTTTTCTAACTGCATTGAACAATACATGGGAAAAGTATTCTCCCTGATAATGCTTCATTTGGTCTCCGGTTATATTCAGAACCCGGCTTACGCCATAGGAGCCCAGAGCTGTCAGTTCCGCCTTTGAAACAGCTCCAAAAGCAACGGCAGTCACGATGCCGTCTCCCCCAAGTTCGGTGATCAACCGTCGGGCTTCAGCCGTCAGGCCGAAGGTAGGCGCTTCAATGCTTCCTTCTCGTTGTTGGACCAGTATCCAGATGTCAAACATGGGCTCTCCTATATCCTTCTTCCGATACGATGGCCTTCAATAATGGCCATGTCGGTTTTTCTCGGGGCCACACAGTCGCCAACCCGGTATATTTCTTTAACCTTGCCCTTAAGCGCAAAGTAAAGACTGTCTTCTGCTACATTACCGGCTGCAAGGACTACGGTATCATATC
>JAABSK010000176.1 GCA_011390435.1 Desulfobacteraceae bacterium
AATCAGATACAGCCAAACCAAAGAATCCCGGCACCGGCGGCACCCAGGGTTCGGATGGCAGCAAGAAGAATGACAAAGCGCTTTCCACCTGGCAGGACAAGCAGGCGGCATTGTTGCAGGAACTGAGGGAGAAGAAGGGCGCTGAAACAAAGGACAAGGAGAGCAAACCCGGAACCAATGTGCCTGGTACCACCGAAACAACCAAAAAGAAAGAAACCGGCCCCACAAAGAAAACCGAGAAAAAGGCGAACGTTGGCCTTCAAATTCAGAGCGAAAATGCGAGCAACAAAAAAGGCGGCAGCATCAAGGCCGGTGCGGGCGGTGTTGTTATATCGGCCGGTGGCGGGGATGTTAAAATGGAAGGGACCAAAATCCAAACCAGCGGAGATGCAAACATATCTGCCAAAAAAGATGTGACCATAACCGCTGCAGAGAGCACTGAATCAAGCTTTGGTCTGTCGCTGCGTACTGAAGCGGAACAAAAAACCAAGTCAAACAGCCCGGCAGGCAAGGTCAAGGATGAAAAGACGCCAGTTGTCCCTGAAGATAAGAAGGAACCCGAGAAAGATGGCCCCAAAGGTCATATCGGCATACATCTCGACAGCGTTGTTACCGACAGTCAGCAATCTGAGATCGAAACCGGGGGAAAACTCAACATTTCCTCAGGCGGTAAGACCCGACTGACTGATACAAAAATCAAAGCTGAAAATGGGATGGATGACGCGTTAAAGTGATATTTTAAGCTGTTCCACTGAGGTTTTCAACTCTTCTTTGAGGGAAACGGGATTGTCGCAGGTGGCCAGGACAAACTCGGCAGTGGCCAGAATCGTATTCCAGCGGGGCCTTGTCGGCAGGGTATTGATGCTCAGATATTTGTCCAGGGTTTGGGTTCTGGCATACCCATCCTTTTCAAGATAGATGCTCCAGAGACCGGACTTATCGGCAAGCTCTGCCTTTGTGGTCCGGGTGGAAGTGGTCCACAGGGTGCAGGCGGTGTTCATGACCCGCACGGCAAAAACGCGCCTGGCCTCAGCAGAAAGTTTATCCCCGGTCAGCTTCCGGCGTTTATCCAGCAGCCGGACAAGGGTGTTGAGCGTCTCTTTATCTTCTGTGTTCAGCATATCCGATGATTGCAGGTTCAACATCACATCCATTGTTTCCAGCAGTCCCCGGTTCCAGTTCAGGTTTTCTATCAGCTTCAGCGATTCGGACAAAGATACTTCCTGCGGGACATTGCTGGCTTTTTTCAGAACCATGATCATCAGCTGTTCATCTTCCAGGTCGAGAAATGAGGCGGTAATATCGACCCGGATATCTCCATGATTGATCCCGTTTATGGCAAGATTCTTCAAGCGCTTCTTTTCCTGAGGGAAATCAAGGGGCTCAGACAAGTCCAACGCCTTTGCCGAGGTTTCATGAAACAGGTCGCTGAGGGATCTGCCGATCAAGTGGCCGGGATGGTATCCTGTCAGGGCTTCAACCGCCTGGTTGGAAAAGACGATTTTCTGCTCCGGAGTGACGGCCAGGAGAGCATCCGCCACCCGATCGAGCATAGAGGAGAGCCGTCCTTGCATCACCTTGAGTTTCAACGCTCTTTTTTCCTGGATATCTAATTTTTTTTTCAGCTGGAGATTTTCTCTGGCTGTCTTGACGGCCTGGGCTAGTTCCTGGTTCTGTCCCTGCAGCTGCTCTGTGAGATGTTCAACCGTGGAAAATGCCCTGGAAAAACGGACCGAGATTAAAAATGAATAGGATAGAATAAAAAGGAAAAGAGCCAGCGGCACCAGCACTCCGGTATCTACAATATGCAGATCATTAAGGAGGTCATTGACGGCAGTCAGAGCCAAAAGCAGGTAAGCGGGTATCAAAAGGCGGGTGTTCGACCTTTTTTTAATCAAATCATGGATGAACATGGCAAACAGATATAAAAAGGCACCGGCAGAAACCGGGAGAAATGCAAACAGGAAAGTGTCAAAGGCATTTGGGGGTGTCAGCGCAAGGTAGATAATAAAAAAGAGGCCGCTCATCTGAAAAATCCGGTTGACCATTTTGGCCAGCCTGTTCGGAAAAAGTGCATGGTAAAACATGACCATCAAAGCCGGCATGAATCCGAAGGGATAAAGGGTGGCATCGATGGAAAGCCGCCAGGGAAGAGAGGGGAAAAGCTCGGCCATCAGGCACCCGCCGGTAACGCCAAAAAGGATCTGGGGCGCCCACATGGCGCAGTAAAGTCCGAAATAAAGATTGGACACCTCTTTTTTCCGTATGGTGTACAAAATCAAGTGGTAGAATCCCAGCAGCAGGATCACCCCGCCCAGGAAGGCCGTGATGATCCAGGTGCGGTTGACCCTGGACTGGACCTGATCGTCAAGGCCAATCCAGACCGGTGTGTTTATTCCACCTTGTACGTTGCTGAAATTGGAGACATGAAGCATGATTTCGGTCGTTTTACCCGGACTTTGAAACCGGACCACAAGGGAATGTTTTTCAGGGTGTTCCGTCTCTTTGTTCCGGGCGACACGGCCGCCTGAAAGCGCAAGACTGCCATTGATCCAGACATCTGCAACAGAAAGGATGTCGCTGATGTAAAGCGCGTGAAGCCGGGACGGGTCAAGACCGATAATTTTCAACCGGTAGGTGGCATATCCTTTCGGTGGAAGGGGTTTGCCATTGATTTGATTTTTCGTCCAGAGCCCTGGTACATGAATGAAACCGGGAGGTTTCTGTGGGATACTGGAATCCATTGATTCCGGCGTAACAAAGGTCTCCCAGTAGAATTCCCATGTGCCGTCCAGCCGGACCGGGCCGGTCCGGTCAAAGTCCCAGGCCGATAGATTTAATACCCCTTTTTCTGCCGGGGGAAAGGATGTACGGGGGTGACAATCACTGATAAATATGGCCATTATCAGTACCAGGACAAGGCAGGCTGTCTGGAGTACCCTGTGTGATAATCCGGGTGAATTTCCCATTACCGACTGTTCTTCATTCTGGCTTGAAGCTCGCGACGCTCTTTTCCTTCACGTGCAAGGGTCTCTCGATTGGAAGCGTCAACCTTCATGAAGGCTTCCCGCCACTCGTCGTCTGGCCATTGATAAGGTGTCTGGATGGTCGTGCGCGGCATCCATGCCCGCTCAAGAAGATCAAGCGCCATTCCCAGAATCGATTGTTGCATGCCGGTATCCCAAGGTTTTCCAGCGGGATTGCCCAGAGGAAAATCCGTAAATAAAAACCGTGCAACTCCGCATTCCTCCACAATGTCCCGCGCACTTCCCATAACAACGGTTGAAAGACCATTCTCCTCCAGGTGACGGGCAACCAGACTCACGGTCTGGTGGCAGACCGGTCAGAGCGCCAGCAGAATTAAAGCATCGAGGCCGTCTTCGTGGCACCATTTAAGGAGTTGCGGGCCATATACGTTGATGGTCCTGGGCTGGCTGTAATCGGTGGGCACGCCATAAAACCGGGGAGAAGCCGATCCGATCCGGCCGTTTTCAGCACACTCTGCCAGGTGGTTTATGGGCAAAAAGCTGTCAACATCTTTTGTATGGGTCGCTTTCTTATCCCAGAACAGATCATCTGTGTAAAGAGCGCTTGGCGGCGGGACTGCCGGTTCAGCGTACATCTCCCGCTGAATCAGCATGGCTCCCATCGGGTCTGCAGGCTTTGGCTTGCCCGCGGTTGTTACCAATCCGATCCGACATTGAGAGAGTGGCTTTCGTAGAAGGGTAAAGGGAGCATGGTCATAATGCGGCCAGCTGTATGGTCTGTCATATCCCTGGGCAGCGTAGTACTCTCTGCTGCGATCGATGTAGCTCACAAAAGAACGATGCTGTCTAAGTTGATCCATAAGATTCCTCCTTTATTTTGTAAAATCGTGGCAGAAGTTCTCTTTTGCCGGGTGTCGGGCGGAAGTACTGAAACCTTGCCGCCAATAATCTTGTTCAACTGCTGGGAACGTTCATAAAGAATCTGTTCATCATTGGCCAGTATCCGTTTTATAAGACCCTTTGCATGGGGGTACAATCCTTTTGAATCTGCCATATACAAGTTGGCAAACAATTGAGACCATTCTGCCAGTGCACTCATAACCGTGGGATTGGAAAAATATTTAATTTCCCATACCGGATTGCTGGAATATGGCAGACAAGGCAGATAATATTCCCCCATCCAGGAAATAATCCCATCATCGCCGCTTTTATCACCGACAGTATAATAGATCCAATCATTTCCTGCTGTCCGCTTAAAGTGCTCGGCCGGATGGGGCCAGCCAGGCTTAAGTCCTCGAATAAATTTGATTTCACCGTTCAGATTAAAGCAAAACTCAAAGTCTGATGCCGAACATCGGCACCAAATTACTCCTGCCACCATTTTTCAAATTCCTGAGGATTGTTAAGATCAACGATCTCGCCGATTCTGGGCGTCAACAGGTGAATATTGTGTTTTTGTGCTTGAGAATAAGCGGCGATGATCGGATCATCCCATTCATGCGGAGCAAAGGAAAATATTCCCCAATGAACCGGAAGCCACATTTTTCCCTTTAATTCGAGCATGACAACCGGCCAATGGTCCGGAATCAGGTGTGAACTCCAATTCGGATTGTACTGACCGCTCTCCAGAAATACAACATCAAAGGGTCCGTATTTCTCGCCGATCTCTCTGAAATGACTGCCGTAACCTGAGTCACCGCTGTAGTACAGGGAATGGCTTTGAGATCTGATGACCCAGGATGACCATAGTGTGTCGTTGTCACGCCGGTCTGTCCTTCCCGAGGAATGCCGTGCCGGGGTGGCGATAAACTCAATTCCGGATCTTGTTACCGTGTCCCACCAGTCCAGTTCAACGATATTTTTTTCTTTAACGCCCCAGTGCCGAAGGTGAGATGAAATCCCCAGTGGTACGATGAATACGGTATTTTTGTTCGCGAAGTATCTGGCGGTCGCTAACTCCAGATGATCATAGTGGTCATGGGAAATCACGATGAAATTAATCGGAGGCAATTCCGCGTGGGTAATGGGAGATTTCTGGAAGCGAGGTCCGCCTATAAAGGGCACAGGACTGGAACGACCAAAAACGGGATCGATGAGGATGAGAGATTTATCCAGTTTTACCAGCAAAGAACTATGCCCGAACCAGATACACTTCAGATCTGATTCATTGGAAACAAAATCCTTGAAATCCGGTTTGATGTCCGGAAGATGATGATCCGGAGGATCTCCATCAGCGCCTGAACGGGTATCGCCACCTTCCTTTCTCCGTCGCTCCCGAATGACGTCTTTTTCCCGCTCAGAGCGGTTTTTAAAGATGCCGTTCTGAGTGTCAAAATTTGGTGATAAGGAATACAGGTCTTTTTGTTTATCCGATGGCGGCTTCCCCAACCCGGAACAGCCTGTAACCACAGCGCAAAGAAATGCTGCCAAGATAACACGAGACACAGAATATCGCATCAATTACCCCAAGTTCTTTTATTTGGGCGTCAGCCGGAGCAGACGGCCGTTATGCTTGTCCTCCAAAATCCAGATGGCACCTTTTGGACCCTGCTCAACTTCCCGGATGCGTTTGCCCATGGCAAAACGTTCTGCCTCATGGGCCTGGGAACCGTTAATCTCAATGCGGACCAGGGATCTGGATCGGAGCCCGCCAAGGAATGCATTGCCCTGCCATTGCTGGAACAGGGCGCCGTCATAGATGATCAGGCCGGAAGGGGCAACCGTGGGAACCCAGTAAATTTCAGGTGCATTAAATTCCGGGCGTGTGTCATGGTCGGGGATGGGAATTCCTGAATACTGGTCGCCCCAGGAGACAATGGGCCAGCCATAATTGTCCCCCCTGACGGTCAAGTTGAATTCGTCCCCGTGCCAGGGCCCCATTTCATGGGTCCACAGACGCCCCTGGTGGTCAAAGGCAATTCCCAGAAGGTTCCGGTGCCCCAGAGACCAGAAGGTTTTGGCAAGCGCTCCCTTGTCCTGGAATGGGTTGTCAGGCAGGACAGATCCGTCCTCGTTTAAACGGATAACCTTGCCCAGATTCTGGGTCCAGTCC
>JAABSK010000177.1 GCA_011390435.1 Desulfobacteraceae bacterium
AGGCCATTTCCAGAAAGTTCAGGGAATGATCATTTAAAAAATCAAGGGGTGCTGTTGTCATGTGATATATCTGTCTCTCTCTTGTGGGTTCGTGTCTGGCGGGCATCATATCAAGAATTCCGCGAAAGGAAAAGATTGAATTTTCCCCTGTAATGCCCTATCGTATGAATTCAATGCAAACACACATCCGTTCAGGAGGAACACATGACTGCAGATGTATTTTTCATGGATTTAAATGCCACCGCAAAAGAAAATCTTCCGGACAAACTGGCCCGGCTGATTCAAAAAGCAGGCATCAAAAACATTTTAAAAAAAGAGGATCTGACCGCCATCAAAATCCATTTTGGCGAACAGGGAAACACCGCTTATATCCGGCCTGTCTTTATCCGGAAAATCATCGAAGTTGCCAAACAGTGCGGCGGCAGTCCGTTTTTAACCGATGCCAATACATTGTATGTGGGCACCCGGTCCAATGCGGTATCCCATATCCACACCGCCATTGAAAACGGTTTTTCCTATTCCTCAATGGCTGGCACACCGATTGTCATTGCCGATGGCCTGACCGGGAAATGTGAAACCCCTGTTGCCGTCAATCAGAAAAACTGTGACCAGGTGTATATCGGCGCTGAAATCATCGAGGCTGATGCATTGATTTCAGTGGCTCATTTCAAGGGCCATGAATTATCCGGATTCGGGGGAACCTTAAAGAATGTCGGAATGGGCAGTGCGTCCCGGAGGGGAAAACTGGATCAGCATTCCAATGTCAGTCCGAAAATCAAACGGAAAAGCTGCATCGGATGCGGCGAATGCGCCAGACACTGTCCGGGTGAAGCCATTTTTCTGGAAGAAAAAAAAGCCTATATTGACGCGAAAAAATGCATTGGGTGCGCAGAATGTATTGTCCGGTGCCCTACAGCATCCATCAGTGTCAACTGGAACCAGACGGTTCCCGTGTTTCTTGAAAAAATGATGGAATACACCCTTGGCGTGCTCAAGGACAAACAGGACAAATCTTTTTTTATCAATTTTATAACGGATATTTCACCCAAATGTGACTGTCTGCCCTATAGTGAATCCCCGATTGTCAACAGCGTTGGTGTGCTGGCATCCACAGATCCGGTGGCCATTGATCAGGCCAGTGCCGATCTGGTCAACGGGCAGCAGGGGCTGAGTGGAACCGTCCTGAAAACCAATCTTGAACCGGGGCAGGACAAGTTCAAAGGGCTTTATCCATCTGTGGACTGGGAATACCAGCTTGAATACGCCCAGAAGATCGGACTGGGAACCCGGGAATACCGCCTGATCAAACTCAAGACCTTGTCCTATCGAACCACCTGATGATACAGCCGGTGGGGGGATCTCGCAGGATCCCCCACCGGCACAGCGTTCATGGGTCAGCAGTCAGAATATCACAGGTCTGGCCATTGACAGTGAGCACCATGTGCCCATCATCCTGTTCAGTAATAAACCGTGCCAGCTTCAACATGGCTTTGGGAGTGAATTTGATCAAATGCTCAGGGGTTTTTAAATAGAGATTGTCTGAACGGATCAACAGATCGCCTCCATGGATCGATATGGTCTGGTGAATATTCAATACCAGCTCTACGGTTTCGCCAATTCTGACATCCACGGCAAACACAGCGGTTTCCACATAGGGGAAATACACTTTTTCATCGAACTCATCCGTTGACTGATACACATAATAACCGTGGTCATCTTTCCGAATCGATGCGTTGAAATACCGGATCACCTTAGGGTGTTCAAATTTCCCATGCTCGTTGTGCCAGATACCGTTTTGATCCATCCAGAAAACCGCATCTTCTCTGGGAACACAAATCTGTTTTTTATCGCCCATGGCTTCTACCCTTTACGTACAGCGGTTCACGCCATCAGGCTCCACAATACACCAGCGGCAATGGCAGAGCCAATCACACCGGAAACATTCGGCGCCATGGCATGCATCAGCAGATAGTTGCTCGGATCTTCCTGCTGGCCCACAACATGAACCACCCGGGCTGAATCCGGCACAGCAGATACGCCGGCCGCCCCAATCAATGGATTGATCTTGGTTTTCAAAAACAGGTTCATGATCTTGGCAAAGGTCACACCGCAGGCGGTCGCAATACCAAATGAAACCGCACCAAGGATGAAGATTTTAACCGAAGCTGCAGTGAGAAACACATCACCCTGCGTACTGGCACCAACAGTGACTCCCAGCAGAATGGTGGCAATATCAATCAAAGAGGTTCGTGCTGTCTGGGCAAGACGTTCCGTCACAATGGCTTCTTTGAGCACATTGCCAAAACACAGCATTCCCAGCAGCGGCAGAGCAGCCGGTGCCAGAAAACAACACAGGATAAACGCCACAATGGGAAATACCATTTTTTCGCGTTTGGAAACTTCCCTGGGTTCTTCCATCCGGATCAGACGCTCTTTACGGGTGGTCAGCAGTTTCATAATCGGGGGCTGAATCACCGGTACCAGTGCCATATAGGAGTAAGCGGCTACCGCAATGGGGCCGATCAACTGGGGTGCCAGCTTTGCCGTCAGAAAGATGGCGGTCGGCCCGTCAGCACCGCCGATAATACCGATGGAAGAGGCCTCATTGGGCTCAAACCCCAGGGCCAGCGCTCCGAGAAACGTGATAAAAATCCCGGCCTGGGCAGCTGCCCCTAAAAGCATGAGCACCGGTCGGGCCAGAAGGGTTGAAAAATCTGTCATCGCGCCGATACCCAGAAAAACCAGCGGGGGATAAATCCCCTGGGTGACTCCGAAATACAGGTAGTGCAGCACAGAATTGCTTTCATAGATGCCCAGGCCCAGGCCCTTGAAAATGGGAATATTTCCAATGAGCATGCCAAAGCCGATGGGAACCAGCAGCAGCGGTTCATAATCTTTTGAAATGCCCAGATAAATAAACACCGATCCGATGAGGATCATAATAATGTTGCGATAATCCCACAGATAAAACCCTGTGTTCTGATAGAACTCTATAAAAAGTGCATCCATATCCTTTTTTTCCTCTTACGTGTCAAATGATTCCGGATCAGTTCTGCTTTGAGATGGCGTGATCAAATGTGTCTGTTTTCCATGTGAAATATCCTGCATCGTCAGGCACAATAATCTGTTGTTTCAGCAGAATGTTTAAATGCGCATACGGGTCAGCCACGCCGCTGACACTGGCCAGGCTGAGCAGTTTCGGCAACGAAAAGGGATCTTTTTGTGTCCGTACAAGCAGAGCAAACTGTTTGAGCACTTCCTTCTGGCTGCTGGTCAATGCAGGGCCTGTCTCTTCTGCCGGTTCCGGATCAGCAACATCCTTTTTTTTCCGCGTCAAAAAGGTCTTGATCTTTGATGGATCTTCCCAGACTGCCAGTACCTTGTGAAGCTGTGAAATCACCAGGGACAATGAAACAAGACCGGTAAAGACAATGGTGACACCAACGATGGAAATGGCCCATCCGTTGTGGGCGTTGATCGCTTCTATTCCGTACACGTGATTGACCTCCTATGAATAGTGTTGCCAGAGACACGCGTCTTCACGGCTCTTTGCAAAAGGCACCCTGGCGTCAAGATACTCCTGCCAGGCTTCCATGATCGTGGCTGCCGCATCTGTGTCTTCTTGAATCATCTCTAAAAATTTCTGACGGGGAACCGCATGAACACACCCTTTTTCAAGGACACTCAGCGTGGATTGATACACGCCTTTGACTGACAGCAGTTCCAGGCCGATGAAATCTCCAGGGGTATCCAGAACCGCTGCTTTCCCCTCGTCCATTGCCAGCAGCAGCCGGCCCTTTTCCAGCAGAAAGAAGGTGTGGGCTGTATCACCGGCTGTGGCAAGGATATCTCCCGGATGAATTTCCCAGGCATCAAAAAGCGCTGCCAGTGTTCCGGCTGACGCATCATCCAGTTGTGCAAAGACGTTTGATTGTTTTAAAATATTCAACATATCACTCATGATTTCCCCACAATATGAACCATTATTTTACAAAAGGATTTATTCAAGCATATTTTATACGCCCTGTCGATAAAAAAAATCCGTTTTATCATGAATCTGGCTTCAGTTGGTGAGGCAGATTCCTGAACAGGACACCCCTTAATTTTACGGATCATTCTTGTTGACGTGACAGCCGGAAATATCGTATTATCCCTAAAATTTTGCCATTATCAATACTTGATGAATCAAAAGGAGCCCGAGATGAAAAAAATGGTTGCACGTGTATCATGGGGCCTGTTCTTTCTGGCCTCACTGCTGATCTTTTCCTGCGGTCAGCAGTCCCAGGAACAGACAGATGTTAGTGCGCTCAAGGAACAGGTTGAGGCATTGTCCCAGAAAGTGGATGCCCTGTCTGAAAAGCTGTCTGCAATGACAGACGATGTGTCCGGCAGCCAGGATGCTGCCATGGAAGCCACCCAGGCCCCGGCGGACAAACTCAAGGCCGGATTCGTTTATGTCGGCCCTGTGGGAGACTATGGCTGGTCCCATGCCCATGACCTGGGGCGGCAATATGCAGAAAAGAAATTACCCTGGCTGGAAACTGTTTATGTTGAATCGGTTGCTGAATCCGACAGCGCGAGAATCATTGACCGCCTGATCCAGCAGCAGAAATGCGATGTGGTCTTTACCACCAGCTTTGGATACATGGAAGATACGGTTGCTGCAGGCACCCGGTATCCAGACAAACTGTTCATGCACTGTTCAGGGTTTAAACGCTCTGATAATGTGGGCACTTACTTTGGGGATCTCTACCAGATGTATTATTTAAACGGTCTCATGGCCGGTGCATTGACCAAAACCGATAAAATCGGTTATGTGGCTGCCTTTCCCATCCCGGAACTGATCCGCCATATTGATGCGTTTGCCCTGGGCATCAAGGCTGCCAATCCCACTGCCCGGCTGCATGTGAAGTGGATCTATGCCTGGTATGGGCCAGATAAGGCAAGAGAAGCTGCAGAAGCCTTGATTGCCGAAGGATGTGATGCCCTGGCCTTTACCGAGGACACCCCTGCAGTGGTCGAGGTGGGACAGAGCCATGCTGAAAAAGGAAAACAGATCTACACCTTCAGCCACTATTCAGCCATGCAGCCCTATGGTGAAGATTCCGTGGTTTCCGGCCAGCTCATGAACTGGGGCGGCATGTATGTCCAGATTCTTGAAGATATCCACAATAATACCTGGACCAACGAAGATCTCTGGTGGCTGGCCAAGGAAAATGCCGCCATTCTCGGTGGAAACGAAACCCAGGCGATTAACCCGAAATTCGAAGATGACCTGAAAGCCGCCATGATCGAAACAGAGGAATTCGGCACCATCTCTGCTTATGACCTGGTGATGATGCGCTATGAACAGATGAAGCAGGGGGTGGATGTGTTTGACCCCTTCACCGGACCGATCACAGACAATCAGGGCAACCTGAAAATTCCGGAAGGAGAAACCGCTTCCAAGGAAGACCTGCTGTCGATTATGTATTATGTGGACAATGTAGAAGGTTCCATCCCCAAATAACTGAAATCCTGCATCAACAGAAAAGCCGGGACATGTTTTTCCCGGCTTTTCTGTTAAAAAGACCTGCCATGGAAAAAATACACTGCCTTGAAATGAAGAATATCTGCAAATCGTTTCACGGCATTCAGGCCAACACTGATATCAACCTCACCATCAATTCAGGCGAAATCCTCGGTCTGCTGGGTGAAAACGGGGCAGGTAAAACCACCCTGATGAATATCCTTTACGGCCTTTATCAACCGGATTCCGGGCAGATACAGATCAACCATGCTCCGGTGAAAATCAACAGCCCCATTGAATCCATCCGCCTGGGCATCGGCATGGTTCATCAGCATTTCATGCTGATCCAGAACCACTCTGTTATCGAAAACATTGCCCTGGGCTACAAAGACACACCCTTTTTTTTCCCGAAAATCAGTATCCAGGAAAAGGTCAGACAATTTGCCGGCCAGTTTAACTTCACCATTGATCCGTCAAAAAAAATCTGGCAGCTGTCCGCCGGCGAACAGCAGCGGGTTGAAA